>DATHFS010000220.1:0-3344 GCA_035317975.1 Cyclobacteriaceae bacterium
AAAGAGCGGTATCCCTGATCTTGTCAATCGCTTCAACAGCGGTGTTGGTAGCAGTATCAAAGCCGATGGTGAAATCCGTGCAGGCCAAATCATTGTCGATCGTGCCCGGGATACAAATTGCGGGGATCTTGTACTCCTCATTGAATTTATGAAGGCCAGTGAATGAACCATCCCCGCCGATGGCTACCAATCCGTCGATGCCGGTCTTCTTCAGATTTTGAAAGGCTTTTTCCCGTCCATCTTTGGTCCTGAAGGCTTCGCTGCGGGCTGTCTTTAAGATGGTGCCTCCGCGTTGCAGAATGTTTCCCACCGATCGCGCCCCCAGCTTTACAATGTCACCGTCAATCATGCCTTCATAACCACGCATGATCCCATAGACTTCCTTCTTGTAATAGATCGCAGCGCGAACAACGGCACGCAGCGCGGCGTTCATACCGGGGGCATCTCCACCGGACGTGAACACAGCAATCTTCGAAATTTTATTGTCCATGAAAAGTTAACAAGTATCAAAAATAACGGTTGAAATGCACTTTGCAAGAATACGACAATTAAGGCTGCTTCAATCGTTTGAAATAGGCGATCAGGCCATTGGTAGACGAATCGTGAAGGGTACTGGGCTCGGGCGAGACCAGTTCGGGTAATATTTTTTTGGCGAGAACTTTACCTAGTTCCACACCCCATTGATCAAAGCTGAAGATGTTCCAAATAATCCCTTGTACAAAAATCTTGTGCTCGTACAGGGCGATGAGGGAACCCAATGTCCGTGGTGTTACCTTCTTAAATAAGATAGAGTTGGTTGGCCGGTTGCCCGGGAACACACGGAAGGGTGAATGGAAATCGATTTGTTCTTTACTCATGCCTGCTTCCTTCAGTTCGGCCTCCACTTCCTCTTTTGTCTTGCCGGCCATTAAGGCCTCCGTTTGCGCAAAGAAATTCGACAGTAATTTCTGATGGTGGTCTCCGATGGGGTTATGACTGATCGCCGGCGCGATAAAGTCACAGGGGATCAGGCGCGTGCCCTGATGAAGGAGTTGGTAAAACGCATGCTGTCCATTGGTGCCGGGCTCACCCCAGATAACCGGCCCGGTTTGATGCAACACCGGTTGTCCGGTCCGGTCTACCGACTTTCCATTGCTTTCCATGTTTCCTTGCTGGAAGTAGGCGGCAAAACGATGCAAGTATTGATCGTACGGTAGGATGGCTTCCGATGCAGCATCAAAAAAATTGCCATACCAAATACCGATCATGGCTAACATGACCGGAATATTTTTTTCAAATGGTTCACTTTTGAAATGCAGGTCCATCGCGTGGGCACCCTGCAGCAACTGTTCGAAGTTCTTAAAGCCAATGGTGCAAGCGATGGAAAGTCCGATGGAAGACCACAGGGAGTACCGGCCGCCCACCCAATCCCAAAAAACAAACATATTTTCCGGAGCAATACCGAAGGCCGTTACCGCTTTTGTATTGGTAGACAGTGCCACAAAGTGTTTGGCCACGTCGCCCTTGCCGCCCGATTTTTCCAGAAACCATTGCTTGGCGCTTTCGGCGTTGGTCATGGTTTCCTGGGTGGTGAATGTTTTTGAGGCAATGATAAACAGGGTTGTCTCCGGATCAATTTCCTTAATCGTTTCAGCAAGGTGGGTGCCGTCCACATTGGAAACAAAATGAGGCCGGATCGACTGGTGATAAGGCCGAAGCGCTTCGGTTACCATATAAGGTCCCAGGTCGGAACCGCCGATTCCGATATTCACAATATCCCGTATGGCCTTTCCTGAATATCCCTTCCATTGTCCCTGAAGCAGGCGATCGGAGAAATCCTTCATTTGTTCCAGGGCCTTGTTAACCTGAGGCATCACGTCCTGGCCATCGGATAGCATCGGTTGATTGGACAGGTTGCGAAGCGCTACGTGCAGCACGGAGCGGTCTTCCGTCTGATTAATCCTGACCCCCTGAAACATGGCATCGATAGCTTCTTTCAGCTGGCATTCTTCTGCCAGTTCGACCAGCAGTGCGGCCGTTTCCCCGGTAATGATATTTTTTGAGTAATCCACCAGAATGTCTTCAAACATCAAGTGAAATTTTTTAAACCGTTCCGGGTCTTCGGCAAAGAGCTCGCGGAGGTGGGAGGCTTGCATGGAAAGAAAATGAGTCGTTAGCTTTTGCCAAGCCATTGTCTCCATGGGATTATTTTTCGGTAGCATGTTCTTAGTTCCTGGGTTTAGCTATTTCAAGGGCACAAAGAACACAAAGAACCACGAAGAACACAAAGGGAATTGAAACCTGGAGTCATTACCCACCCACAACTGCTTTTAATTTCTCCACCAGTCCATCCCAGAGGTCCTGGAGTTCTTCCAGATCATCAAAGTCGGAATAGTCTGTTACTTTCAGAAATGTGGTTTGGGTAAGTTCATCCATTTCGAGGCGCAATTCAAAATAGGAGTGATCCTTTTTTTCTTCGGGGATTTCCGGGATAAATTCAAACTTGGTAAAATGATTGATGCGATGGGCTTCCATGATGGCTTTGTGCTGTTCATTGTCCCATTCAAACGTAAATACTTTTTCCGGACTTATTTTAACATCATCGGCAAACCATTCTGAAAGGCCGCTGGCCGATTCGATGTATGGATACAGCATTTTGATAGAGGCATGGATCTCATAATCGGCGGTAAATAGTTTCTTCCTGGCCATGCGGTGGATGATTGGATTTTAAGGTATGGCATTTTTTGATGTCGGGCAAATTAATAAATTGTTTTTGGCCACAAAGGCACAAAGACACGAAGATTTTGGTTTGGACCCGGGCGATTGCGCCTAGCTGATTTCACGAGGAAGGGCTGAAATGCAAATTGGCGGATAACAATCCGCCAATTCGGTTTTTTAGTAGCGAGAACGGGAGTTGAACCCGTGACCTCAGGGTTATGAATCCTGCGCTCTAACCATCTGAGCTACCTCGCCAAATTCACATAAGGCCGCAAACTTACAACTTTTGAGATTATTTTGCCACGAAGACGCGAAGGCACTAAGTTTTTTGGCTTTTGCTTCACGTTTTTTTTTAAATATCTTCCCAATGTTTTAACCAATGATTCTACCATGCCCATAAAAAAAATACTTCGTGTCTTTGTGCCTTTGTGGCAGAACATTGGGAACTATGGCCTTGTTTTTGTTAAGACTAGCTTTGTCTACTCTTCTCAATGAAAAAGATTGACAAACTGATCCTTACTTCCTTCCTGGGCCCGTTCATTCTTACGTTCCTGGTCGTGGTATTCATTTTATTGACACAGCACATGCTGAAGTATTTTGATGATATCATCGGTAAAGACCTTGGGTGGGGCGTACTCGGAACGCTG
>DATHFS010000221.1:0-6346 GCA_035317975.1 Cyclobacteriaceae bacterium
CCTTCAAGTCGGTAACCCGAATGGTCATTGGGAGAAAAACATCACCAGCAACATTGGTTTGGATGGTACCTTCCTCAATGGGACAATGGATGTAATTCTGGAATTCTGGCAGAAGAATACCAGCGGGCTGTTATTTAATCCTGCTTTCTCCGCCAGCGCGGGGGTGTACCCAAACAATCCTTTTGTCAATATTGGGACGATGGTCAACAAAGGAATTGACTTCCAGGTGATTAAGAGAGTGAAAGTGAACGACGACTGGAGTTTGATTTTGGATGGCAACATTTCACCGATGTCGAACAAAATCACAGAAATTGCCCCGGGACAAACCTACTTTACAACGGGTAATTTCCGCAACGTGCCTTTTATTCGCAATGCAGTGGGTCAGTCCATATCATCGTTCTATGGGTACCAAATGAACGGCTACTTTAAGGATGCGGCCGACGTTACCAATTCTGCTGCACAAGATGGTGCCGCGCCAGGCCGTTTCAAATTTGCCGATCTTGACGGAGATGGTAAAATCACAGATGCGGACAGGAAATTCATGGGAAGCCCTGTTCCCAAGTTTACGTATGGGTTGAACATCACAGTGAAGTACAAGAACTTCACCCTGGATGCATTTGTCTATGGAAAGTACGGCAACAAGATTATCAACTTCAGCAAATGGTACAATCAGTTCTATCAGTCATTTTCCGGTGCCGCCCTCAGTTCCGCTACGTTGCAATCCTGGACGCCGGAGCGGGGTAACAATGCGAAGACTCCGATCATGGAGACCGCTTCCAATTTCAGTACCAACAACACGGCCAATTCATGGTATATGGAAAGCGGGTCTTACCTGAGAATGAAGAATTTGCAACTGGGATATACTATTCCCGCAAGCTTGTTAGGCCGGTATGGCATTCAGCGTTTGAAGGTATACGCACAAGCAGTCAACCTTTTCACCATCACCAAATACACGGGAAAAGATCCTGAAGTTGCTTCTAGTGTGGATACTACCCTCGGGGTGGATGTAGGAAACTATCCTGCCACCCGGATATGGTCATTGGGTCTCAATCTTGGATTTTAAATCTTATGAATTGATTTAATATGAATATGTTAAATAACAATATTATGAACAGGAAAATAAAGAACACTTTTTATTTACTGATGACGATGCTCGGGATGCAGTTTTTGTCGTGTTCCGATAGCTTCCTGAATCAACCCGCTAAAGGGAGTTTATCGCCATCCCAATTAACCTCCAGGGCGGGAGTTGATATGGCTCTTATAGGGGCGTATTCGAATTTGGGTGGAAATGATGGTTCGAATGGAGCGTGGTCTGCTACCTATACCAATTGGGTTTATGGCAGTGTCGTTGGCGAAGAATCGTTTAAAGGATCGAATTCGGGCGACCAATCTTTGATCAATCCATTGTCCTCGTTTACGGCGCCTGCCAGCAATGGTTATTTACAGGATCAGTGGGCGAATGTTTACGATGGAATTGGCCGGACGAACACTACGATTAAGCTGCTGAATCAAATTCCCGCCGGGGGGATATCGGACGCTGATAAAACCAGAATTATGGGAGAAGCTCGTTTTTTGAGAGGCCTCATGCATCTTGAAGCAGTCATGATGTGGGGCAGCATTCCCTATGTAGACGAGTCGATCGATTATGCATTGGGGAACTATAAAGTGCCGAATTCAGAGGACCCTTTGCCGAAGATCATTGCCGACTTTGATTTTGCCTACAACAATCTGCTGCCAAGTGGAATGGCAGCAGGGCGAGCTAATAAATGGGCTGCCGCTGCCTACAAGGCCAAGGCATTGATGTATCAAAAAGACTTCGTGAATGCATTGGCTTTACTGAAAATCATTATCGCATCCGGCGTAACTCCGGGTGGAGCGCCCTATGGGTTGAATGCAAAATTCAGAGACTCGTTCGATGCCAAAACGGACAACAGCAAGGAATCTGTTTTTGCCTTCCAGGCTTCTGTCAATGATGGTTCTGGCGCCGCACATGCCAACGGTGATCTTGTGCTGAATTATGCTTATTTGTCGTCGTTGCCCGTTAACTGCTGCGGATTCAACCAGCCAAGTTATGACCTGGTCAATTCTTACCGGACCGATGCAAACGGGTTGCCGTTGCTGGATGGCTCTTATAACAATGCCGCAAACCGCATGGCAGATGAAGATTGGTTACTTCCCTCTGCTCCGAGCACCATTACTCCGGATGCAAAGAATCTGGACCCCCGTGTTGACTGGACAACCGGCAGGACGGGAGTGCCTTACTTTGATTGGGGTACGTACAGCGGTCCTCCCTGGGTTCGGTTACTATCGGATGGTGGCCCTTATACCGTGAAGAAATACACGTTCCCTAAAAGTGAGGTCGGAACCTATACCGACGGGAGTTCCTGGACGGCCGGATACAGCGCTGTGAATCAGTACCTGATCCGCTATGCCGATGTGCTCTTGTGGGCCGCTGAGGCCAGTGTGGAGACGGGCGATTTGCCAGGAGCGATGGTCCTTGTCAACCAGGTGAGAGCCAGAGTGATGTCACCGAAAACGCCGAGCACCAATCCTTCCGGCTGGGTAGTCATTTCCGATACCCCTGGCAAGGATGATTGGACTGCATATGGTGACCCTACCGTTCCGTCTCATGCCGCGGGAAATTATGTTATTGGCTTGTACGGTACAGGGGGTGATCTGACCTTTACCTCCGCTGTTTCGGCCCGCCGCGCCGTCCATTTTGAACGGAAGCTGGAATTGGCCATGGAAGGTCATCGTTTCTTTGATGTCGTCCGCTGGGGTGAGACGACGACTGCCGGAGGCAATCCTGTGAATTTGCAGCAGGCCATTGATTATAATGGTACGCTCAACAATCTTTCAAAAGGCGTTCATTTCACGCTGAACAAGAGCGAACACTTTCCGATCCCACAAAACCAGATCGACTTGAATCAGGTGAATGGAGTGTCTGTGTTAAAACAGAACCCAGGATATTAAGATTTTTTAGTTTCTTCTTAGGAATAAGACAAGGCCAATGTACATTGGCCTTGTTTTTTTATCCTATTATATGAACGACACCGCCCGGGTTTCCTTTTTTATTTTATTCCTGGCCCTCTTTATTGGCTGCACCTCATCCCCTAAAACGCTTTTTCAGCTTTTGCCTTCCGATAAGACGGGCATTTCTTTCTCGAACGACATCGTGGAAACGGACAGTTTCAATATTCTAACGTATGAATACATCTACAACGGCGGGGGAGTAGCGATCTCAGATTTTAATAATGATGGACTTCAGGATGTATTTTTTTCCGGAAACGAAGTGGGCAACAAGTTGTACATCAATAAGGGTGGATTTCATTTTCAGGATGTCACCGAAGAAGCCCATGTAAATGTGCCGGGCCGGTGGAACTCGGGGGTGGCCGTTGCCGATATTAACAATGATGGCTTGCCGGATATCTATGTCTGCGCGACCATGAAAATAGATTCTGCCGATCGCAGGAACATGCTCTTCATCAACAATGGATTGAATAAGAACGGAATTCCCGTATTTTCTGAGATGGCGTCTTCCTACGGTGTAGGTGATCATGGGTACAGCGTTGCCGCTGCTTTTTTTGATTACGACCGGGATGGTGACCTGGATTTATATGTATTGACCAACGAGAAATTAAAGAACCTCCCCACCAACTACCGGGCTAAAATTACAGACGGATCATCTCCCAATAATGACAGACTGTACCGCAACAACGGGAACAACACGTTTACCAACGTGACCAGGCAAAGCGGCATTGCCATTGAAGGATTCGGACTTGGCTTAGCAATTGCCGACTTTAACATAGACGGCTGGCCGGACATCTACGTATCCAATGATTACCTGTCCAATGACCTTCTCTACCTTAATAATAAAGATGGGACTTTCAGCAATAGAATTGCCGAATTCATCGGACATCAAAGCCAGTTTTCGATGGGGAACGATGCTGCCGACATCAACAACGATGCCTTACCCGATATCATTACACTGGACATGCTCCCCGAGATCAACCGGAGGAAAAAGACAACCATCAGCAACAAAAGCTATCAGAACTATATCAATACGGAAAAATTCGGGTATGAGTACCAATACGTCCGAAACATGGTACATATCAACAACGGATTGGACCAGGGAATCAAATTTAGCGAGATCGGCCAACTTGCGGGCGTATACCAGACGGAATGGAGTTGGTCCCCGCTTTTTGCCGATTTTGATAATGATGGGAATAAGGATTTGTTGATCACAAACGGATTCCCGAAAGATATTACCGACAAGGATTTTGCGAATTACAGGGCGGACGTTGCTAATGTAGCGGGAAACCGCTATCTCATTGATTCTATTCCTGTTGTCAAGATCCCCAACTTTGCCTACCGGAACAACGGAGACCTCACCTTTAGCGATGTGACAGTACCCTGGGGCCTGAAGGTCCCTTCCTTCTCCAATGGTGCTGCTTTTGCCGACCTCGACAATGACGGTGATCTGGATTATGTGGTGAACAATATAAATGAACAAGCCTTCGTGTACGAAAATAAACTCTACGAACCCGGAAAAGATCATTCTATGGGACACAACAACTTTCTGAGGTTCCGGCTCAACGGGAATGAAAGAAATAAACAAGGAATCGGGGCCAAAGTAATACTTCATTACGATGGTGGGAAGATCCAGTATACCGAACAATCCCTGTACCGCGGTTTTTTGTCTTCCGTAGAACCCGTATTGCATTTTGGCTTGGGGAAAGTAGCCTTGGTTGATTCTGTTATAATAGAATGGCCGGAGGGCCATGTCGAACTCCTGCGAAATATAAAAGCCAATCAGGTAATTACGGTCCAAAATAAAAGGGATGGAAAAGACAATCCGGCCGCTGCTCCGGACTTTCTTTTTAAAAGGAGACATCCGGATCATTTATTTGCAAATGTCGCGGGGCGAACGAGGATCATTTACAAGCATAGCGAGACCGACGTCATCGACTACAACCTGCAGCGCACATTGCCCCACAAGTTCTCTCAAGCAGGCCCCGGCCTTTCTGTCGGAGATGTTAATCAGGATGGGCTCGAAGATTTTGTGATTGGGGGCTCAGCAGGGAATAGTACGCTTCTCTTTATTCAGCAGGCGGATGGAACATTTTTATCAACAGAAATTGGATTGAAAGAAGATAACAAGCCGGAGGAAGATGAAGGGTTGCTCCTGTTTGATGCCGATAATGACAATGACCTGGACCTTTACGTGGTCAGCGGCAGCATTGAGCCGGGGCAGTCGCTGGACATTTTTCAGGATAGGCTGTATGTAAATAATGGTAAGGGTGGATTTACACTAAACAAGAATGCACTTCCGGACACCCGGTCAAGCGGGTCCTGCGTGCGGGCTGCCGATTATGATGCGGACGGTGACCTTGATTTGTTTGTCGGCGGAAGGGTCATTCCGGGAAAGTATCCTTACCCTGCAGAGAGTTATGTTTTAAGGAACGACCATGGAAAATTCACAAACGTTACAGCGGAAGCATGTCCCGACCTCAAGGCGCCCGGCCTGGTAACGGATGCCCTGTGGTCCGATTTTGATTCGGACGGCAAGGTCGACCTTATCCTTGCCGGCGAGTTCATGCCGGTAACTTTTTATAAAAATGAAGGGGCGACATTCGCGAAATTGAACAACACCGGCATTGAAAACCAAAAGGGATGGTGGAACAGTATAACGTCCGCCGACTTTGACAAAGACGGTGACATCGATTACATCATGGGAAACTTAGGGTTGAATAATAACTATCAGGTCACATCATCCTATCCCATGAAAGTGTATGCCAAGGACTTTGACGGCAATGGAAGTATAGACCCGGTCCTGGCCTGTTACCAGAAGGAGAACATCGATGCGGATCTGAAGAAGCTGTATCCGGTGCATTTTTGGGATGAACTCAATACGCAAAGTCCCAAGTTCAGAAAGAAATTTGCGAGCTACAGGAAATACGGCATGGCGACGATTGACCAGCTCTTCACAAGCGAGGAGAGGGAAGGAGCGTTGATCCTGGAAGCAAACACGATGACTTCCGGTTATGTAGAGAATTTGGGGAATGGAAAATTTGCCATGAAGGCCTTGCCTACCTTGGTTCAAGTAGCCCCGGTTAATGGGATGGTCACCGATGACTTCAATGAAGATGGTAATATGGATGTCTTGATGGTGGGCAATGACTATGGAAATGAAGTATTTGCCGGCCGGTATGATGCGTTCACAGGGTTGGTCCTGGCAGGAGACGGAAAGGGTTCATTTAACGTCATTCCCTCTGCTTTCAGTGGATTCTATGTCGGAGGCGATGCGAAGGGTCTGTCCCGGCTGTCCGGGGCGAAGGGCGATCTT
>DATHFS010000222.1:0-3893 GCA_035317975.1 Cyclobacteriaceae bacterium
CCGGGGCCAGTGGGCGGAACTGGTTATTCTTCGGCGATCAGCATTTTCAAGCTGATTTTTTGTATCAGACAGAAATTCAGAGCTACCTTCAGACGGGAGCCCTTACCCGGGTGGACGTTGCCTTTTCCCGGGATCAACCCGAAAAAGTTTATGTGCAACACAAAGTACGGGCGAAAGGTCTGGAGTT
This sequence comes from Cyclobacteriaceae bacterium, assembly GCA_035317975.1. Classification (GTDB taxonomy): domain Bacteria; phylum Bacteroidota; class Bacteroidia; order Cytophagales; family Cyclobacteriaceae; genus ELB16-189. The sequence goes on from DATHFS010000222.1 coordinate 188, forward strand.
CTATCAATGGCTGGAGGCCGGGGCCTGTGTCTACCTGTGTGGAGCCAAAGAGCCCATGGGAGTGGATGTAGAAGATGCGGTGGTGCAGGTGATCCGGGAGTTTGGAAACAAGACAACCGAACAAGCCCAGGGGTATTTGAGCCAGATGAAAGAGGAAGGGCGATATCAAAAAGATGTGTACTAAGTCGGTGATCGGTAATCGGTGATCAGTAATCGGTAGAGTGTACTATCGAACCGATTACTGATCACCGATTATCGATTACCTAAAACCGATTAAAAGAGATGCCAGATAAGAACCCATCGCCGATAGAGCGAATCAAGAAAGAGAGCCACAGCCTGCGCGGCACGATTGCCGATGGCCTGAAAGATGAGATCACGGGGGCCATTAGCGAAGATGATCAAGCCGTGATCAAATTTCATGGCATGTACCAACAGGACGACCGTGATCTCCGGGAGGAGCGCGCCGTTCAGAAATTAGAGCGGTTGTACTCGTTCATGATCCGCTTGCGATTGCCGGGTGGTTTCCTGAAACCGGAACAATGGATCGCCACCGACGAAATTGCCGGAGCGAAATCGACGGGGGTGATCAAGATCACGTCGCGGCAAACTATCCAGTTGCATGGTCTGATCAAATCAAAACTGAAGCCTACCATCCAGTCATTCAATAATGCCTTGTTGGATTCGATTGCCACCTGTGGTGACATCAACCGGAATGTACTATGCAGCTCTCACCCGAAGCAATCTCCCATTCATGAACAGGTGTTTGCTTATGCTGACAAGATTAGTGCGATGCTGATGCCCAAAACGCGGGCTTACTACGAGATCTGGCTTGACGAAGAGAAGCTGCTGGACAAAAAGGAAGAAGAGGATCCCCTGTACCTGGACCGGTACATGCCGCGGAAGTTCAAGATTGCCATCGCCATCCCGCCCAATAACGATGTCGACGTGTTTGCCAATGACATTGGTCTGATCGCTATTATTAAAAACAACCGGTTGCTCGGATTCAATATCGCGATAGGAGGAGGACTCTCCACGACACATGGCAGCAAGGAGACGTATCCCCGGCTGGGAACGATGATCGGTTTCTGCGACAGTGAAGAGAAGACATTGAAGGCCGTGTATGAAGTGCTTACCATCCAGCGCGACTACGGCAACCGCAGCGATAGGAAATTGGCGCGCTTGAAGTATACATTGGATAACCTTGGCGTCGACTGGTTTAAGAATGAATTGGAGAAACGCACTGGATTTCCCCTGGAAGCAGCGAAACCGTTTGAGTTCACGCATCGCAAGGACTATTTTGGATGGCACCCCAGCGAAGATGGCCTCTGGTATTACACCGCATTTGTGGAGAATGGGCGTGTGGCCGATAATGACAAAGTAAAGCTCCGGTCGGCCTTGCTGGAGGTTGCAAAAACCGGCAAAGCAAATTTCCGATTTACATGTAATCAAAATGTAATTTTAGCGGACATCAAAAAAGAGGACAAGCCGCTGATTGACGAAATTTTGACTCAGTTCAGGATCACCCAGTTGACGGAAGGGTCTTCTCCGCTGCGCAAGAATTCGATGGCTTGCGTCGCGCTGAGCACGTGCCCGCTAGCCCTGGCCGAAGGTCAGCGTTACCTTCCTACCCTCATTTCCAAAATAGAGCCCATGCTGAGAAGGTATGGGTTGGAACACGAGGAGATCATCATTCGTATGACAGGGTGCCCCAACGGCTGCGCCCGTCCTTATGTTGCAGAGATCGGTTTGGTAGGAACTGCCATTGGGTTGTACAACCTGCACCTGGGAGGTGACCGTCAGGGAGAACGCCTCAACAAGGTCTACCGCGAGAATCTGGATGAATCTGCGATTTTATCGGAACTTGATGGGTGGTTGTCGAGATATAAGTCAGAGCGAAAAACAGGTGAGACGTTTGGAGATTTCGCAATTCGCGAGGTGAAGTTTAAATAAAGGAACAATGAATGAAAAGGCGCTGAACAAGCAGGTGGTGATTGCCAAAGAAACCAACAGGCTCTTTCCTGTTTTTCTGAAGCTGGAGCAACTGCGCTTGCTTGTGGTGGGCGGCGGCGCCGTGAGCCTGGAAAAACTTCATGCCATCGTTCATAATTCCCCCGCTACCCGTGTGAAGCTGGTGGCCATTTCGATCAGTGAAGAAGTGAAAGCCCTCGCAGAAAAACATCAAAACATCCAATGGGAGGAGCGCCCCTATCAATCAGATGACCTGGAAGAAGCCGATCTGGTCATGGTAGCCGTAAACGATAAACAGGTAAGTCAGGCTATACAGCAGGATGCCAGGGCAAGAGGGAAATTAGTGAATGTTGCCGATACTCCCGAGCTCTGCGATTTTTATCTGGGATCCATCGTGAAGAAGGGAAATCTCAAGATTGCCATTTCTACCAATGGTAAATCGCCAACCATCGCCAAGCGACTGAAAGAAATCTTTTCAGAATCCCTTCCGGACCAGTTGGATGAGATACTGGACAACATGCACACCATCCGGAGCAAGCTCAACGGCGACCTCTCGGAGCGGATCAACAAGTTGAACGAGATCACCCGTGTCCTGGTGGCTCCGGAACGTGGTGAAGTGCGCACACTTGCTGAACGCCGATGGAAGCGGATAGCATCCTACCTGCTGTTTGCTTTCTTCTTTATGTTTGTCGGCCACCTGGTACTCTCTTACCTTCCTTTTGGTGACTTGCTCGGCGGGTTGAGAGAGATGACCCGGGAGGTGGATTCGCGTTTTTATTGGATGATTGCGGCTGGTTTCCTCGCCCAAATGGTAGACGGAGCTCTGGGCATGGGCTATGGGGTAACCTGTACTACAATCCTATTATCCATTGGGGTGAACCTGCCGGCCATCAGCGGAAGCATTCACACTGCGGAAATGTTTTCGAGCGGTGTATCGGGATACAGTCATTACAAATTTGGAAACGTCAACAAGAAATTATTCAAGAACCTGTTGATACCGGGTGTCCTTGGCGCTATCCTGGGAGCCTATTTGCTTTCAAAGTTTGGTGATGAGTATGCTGCTTATATCCGCCCGGTTTTAGCAGCCTATACCTTGTTTTTAGGAACGAAGATACTGATGAATGCCTTCCGCAAGAATGGTGCCCCCAAAAAAGTGAAGCGCGTGGGCTGGCTTGCCGGAGCAGGTGGCTTTCTGGATTCGTTTGGAGGGGGAGGCTGGGGGCCGTTGGTCACGAGCACCCTGATCTCAAAAGGACGAAGTCCGAGGTTTGTAATTGGGTCGGTGAGCTTGACGGAGTTTTTCATCACCTTGGCGAGCGCGCTTACTTTTTTCTCCATGTTGGGCATCAATCATTGGCCGGTTATTTTAGGGCTTATCGTCGGCGGTACGCTGGCGGCCCCCCTGGCAGCCAGGCTCGCCGGCAAGCTGCCTATAAAAACCATGTTTATCTGCGTGGGGGCTCTTGTGATTATTTGGAGTCTAAGGATATTGTTGAAAGCGATTGGGGTGTTTTAAGTAACATCGAAATCCATGGGTTAGATTACTTATCGGTTACCTTTCCATTTTCCGTTAGTAAGTTAACCGGGGTGTTGTAAGATGTTCCAATAAACAGAACGCACCAATCGTGGTTTGATTCATTTGCCTTCAAAAGGCGCGAGTGGTTACCTGAAAGTCAAAAAGGCAATGAAGTTCAGCCAAATATTCTCAATTCTCCTCCGGCTAAAAAACGCCATGACG
>DATHFS010000223.1:0-3063 GCA_035317975.1 Cyclobacteriaceae bacterium
GCCTTTTAGCCAGCCTTATGGTTTCTTCAATGAATTCGTTGTTTTCAGTAACCGGTTGACCAGCACTGAGGCCTATCGTGAACGATACCGTGTCTTCTTTACCCCTGGCATTCTTTCTTTGCAAAAGCAATCCGGCCTGTATTTCATTCGCACAGTTGGCAGCCTGCGTCGCCGAGTCAAAAATAGCGACCAGGCTATCATCACCAGTTAATTTTAATACCCTCCCATTGACTTTTGCTATTTCCTGGAGGACTACTTCCCGGGCTTTGTGCGGGACCTTCAGGTAGTCGTAGTTCGTTGAATCCGCTGCTGAAGCCTTACCCCGGAGCGATACAACAAGGACACTTCTGTACCCGAGGTCGATCGACCCATTTTCATGATGAACAAGACCTTGATCAATGCGGCTGTTCTCACCCATGACCAGCGCATAATAGCTGGGATCCACCTCTACCATGGCGCAGGCAACATGCCCATGCGACATCTGGTGAACCGTCTCACAGGTTAGCTTGTCCGGACCTTCTACCAGGCAAAAAATGCTTCCACCTCCTTCATTCACCCAGAATTGAAGATACTTTACCCCATATTTTTTCTGAATCTCTTCGTCCGCGGCGTGCGCTTTTTTTGCATCCTCAATAGTGATGCCCGGGAACTTGTGAAAATCCATGTATAAGGGCACGGCAAGCTTGTTTATAATAGCATTGTGAAAATAGCATTATTAATCAGACTTAACAATGGTCAATTAGCCAATGTGCCAATGGGTATCGTCAAAACGGAACGATCACTGCAGTTTTGCAGTGATCGTTCCTTGTGAGTTTCAAATTAGCTAATTACAGTGCCCGGACCTTGATATTCCGGTAATACACCGGCGCACCGTGGTCTTGCAGCGTAATAGAACCGGTCTTGAATTTATTCCAGTCAGGATACTTGGTCCATTTGCTCTTTTTATACCGTTCTTTGAAATCCGCACTGCCTTCTTCGAATTCAACGACTTTTTCACCGTTCAGCCATTGTTCCACATGACCATTGTTGTAAATCAGTCGTGCTGTATTCCATTCGCCAACAGGCATCACCTTTTTGGTATCGAGGGGAGCGGCGTACATATCATAGTTGCTGCCGACTTTCTGCGCGTCATGCAGTTTATCCCCTTTCCAGCCGGCGTCATCCATTACCTGATATTCCGGTCCTGTCTCATAATCGTGTTTGTATTTTGGATCCTCAATCACATGATAGAGAATACCGCTGTTCCCTCCCTCGGAAATCTTCCACTCCAGGGTCAGCTCGAAGTTGCCGAATTGCTTTGTCGTGGTTAATGAACCTCCCACGTTGGCCGTGCCTTCTGTCAGCCCTTTCCCGTCACAGATGATCACTCCGTCCTTAATGCTCCACAATGGTCCGATGGTGTCCGCATTGTACCGCTTCCATCCGGTGAATGTACTGCCATCGAATAGCAACTCCCAGCCGGATGCTTTCTCCTCATCGGTTAGGGTATTGCTGGTCGGTGCAGGTGGTGGTGTCGTCGCAGTGGACTCCTGCTGCGAGCCGGATTTTTGACATGAGAAAAGCAAAACTGTTGCAAGGGATGCAACCCAAAAGGAATAAAGATATTTTTTCACAGGTGTAGTTATTTTGATGAGGTACTAAATTAATATGGAAATGGCTGGATTCAAAGCCTAATTATTCTGATTGAGACGGCCTGATCGCGGTGATGGCTCTTAAATAAGAAAGCCGGCCAAAATGGTTGGATTTCCGGCCGGCTTTCAAAACAAAAGAAATTACTTTTTCCCTTTCTTATCTTTTGGAGGGCCCGAAGGAATCACCCCGAGGTCCTTCAGCAACTTAAGATGATCATAGACACCCCAGTGTTCAACCATCTTCAAATCAGGGCCAAACCGTATTACATCTGCAAAGTCGTATGACCAGGCTTTGTTCGTTGCGGGCATTCCCATCATCGGGCCCGTGTTGGTTCCGGACATGGTACCATAGGCCATGAGCATATCACCTTCAACGATCATTTTTTTGATTTCGGATTTAAAACCGGTCTCTCCCTCGCGGACCATATCAATCATTTTTTTCAGGCCAGCGGGTCCTTTTGGAAGGTGCATGGTGGTGTCTTCCGCATGGTCTATGCCGTCCTCCGCCAAAAGTGTATCAATAGCAGCGGTGTTGCCCGTGTTAAAGCAATCATTTACCGCCGTGAATCGCGCCTTCATAGCCGGGCCGTTATCCACCACTACAGGGCTTTCCTTCGGTTTTGGAGTGCAGGCGGTCAGAAATCCGGCGGCCAGCGCCAGGTAAACAAGTTTTTTCATATAGGATGGGTTTAGTTTTGAGGATACGAACTTACCCTTTTACCATAAGGATTTCAAGCCTTGACGCGCCCAACCGTCGAGAATAATTACCCCTAAAAGGCACTTTCCCGGGCCTTCCGGCCCGAGCGGCGTTTAAACCGATTTTGACTCACGGTATCACAAAATTGAACTCAGGTAAATAGTTATACCTTATCCCGGGAATGAGTTGAGAAATCAGGATCGGCAAAATGGTAATGGTTAGAACGGTTTTTTGTTAATTTTAACAAGGCAATTCACTTACCCCAACGTATATGAAACCATTTGAATCTACCGTCGAAGAAACCATTATTCGGAAGATTGATCGCCGGACTTTTCTGAAGGCTAGCGGCATGAGCGCCACGGGAATTGTTTTAGGTATGCAATTCGGGTGCTCTCCCGCTGAGGATAAGACACCCTTTTCCCCCAATGTCTTTCTCACCGTCAACGGCGACGGATCGGTTGTGATCCTCGCCCACCGGTCGGAAATGGGTACGGGGATCCGAACCGGACTACCACTGGTCGTTGCCGATGAACTGGAAGCCGATTGGAAACAGGTGACCGTGGCTCAGGCAATAGGGGATGAGTCTGTCTACGGCAATCAAAATACGGACGGCTCCTTTTCCATGCGAATGTTTTTCCTACCCATGCGAAAAGCAGGTGCCATCGCAAGGATGATGCTAGAGCAGGCAGCAGCCAACCGGTGGGGTGTGCCGGTCAGTGAGTGCAAAGCCTTGAA
>DATHFS010000224.1:0-6260 GCA_035317975.1 Cyclobacteriaceae bacterium
ATTAAAGGTGGCAGTGGACAGAACTGAATAGTAATGTAACCAACCTGTATTCCTTGTGTTCTTTGTGCTTTCTTCGTGGACTTAGTGGCCCTGCATTTCAGAAAATAGTAAGTTAAGGCCGAGATAGATTAACCTAGCGACTGTGTGTGCCTAACATAGGTTGACCTTTTTTGTTAAATGAATAGGAGGTTCATTTGGTTAGGGTCAAGTGGATTTTCCACTTGGTTGTTGGTGTAGATTTCCATCTTAATACGGTTTTCCATAGGCACTGTTTCTAGATAAGCCTCAAAGGCTACCGGAGTCATCCCCGCTAAACTTTTGTGAGGTCTTTTTGAGTTGTATGTTTCCATTGTTCTAGAAATTTCTTGTTTTAGTTGTGGCTCACTTGTGATGTTTCTTCGGTTTAGGTATTGATTTTTGATCGTATCGTTTAGGCGTTCAATATGGGTATTTTCGTAGACTTCATCGCACATGCTTATTTGAATCCCATAGTCGTCTAAGGTATTGGTATAAATGTCACTGGCATATTGTGAGCCTTTGTCCGAATGATGGGTCAAGGTATCATGGTAATGGGACCGGCCGCGTAAAGCTAAAGCCATCTTTAATGCAACCAGTGTGTTTTCTGCTCGCATATTATCGGCTAGACTATAGCCGATGATGCGCCTGGAGTAAACATCCATGATCATGACAATGTAGTAAAAACGCTCCATGCAATACAAGTAGGTTATGTCACTGCTCCAAAGTTGGTTTACACCTGTAAACTGCTTTCCACCTAGCAAATTCCGATAACGGCTGGATTTGACGCTGTAGGTGGTACGAACGTATTTATCGAGGGTTTTTAACCGATAACCTTCTTGTAGACCTAATGCAATGAAGGCATCCCGGCCGATGCCTTCGGGTAGAAGCAATTCATACATGGTGCGTAAACCCATCCCAGGGTGTATGTCACGGGTTTCGGCCATAAGCCCAGCATAAACTACCGATTTTTGTTGTTGCCATATCAGGCGCCCCATGGCCTGTTGGTGGGCTTGTCTGCTCAGGTTACACAGCAGGTAAACCGCTTTCATTTTGTAGGCGTGTTCTTTTCGTTTGCAGCGGTACCACTCGATAGTTTGGGGCTGAAATTTTTTTTTAGGTCATACCCAACCTCTTCACTGGCAATCTCAAAGAGTTTGTTTAAAAAATCGATTTCCAGCTGTTTTTGCCCGATGGTGCGTTCCATCTCAGCAACCTGTTGTTGCAAGCGTTGTGTCTTGTAGGATTCGCTTTCCATTTGCACAACCAAGTTAGTCTTTTGCTTGTAATAGCCTGAATACTGATATAACCACTTGTAGACAGCCGAACGTGTCACCCCATACAACCGGCTCAACCGGGTAACTGTGATCTGCTTCTCGATCAGCTCCTTTACCTTACTTCTTTTAAATTCTTCCGAAAAGTAGCGTGCCGTCCGGATCTCTAATTTTGGCTTGGTTTTCTTCATACGGTTGACCATTTTTGGTCAACCTATGTCAGGCACACACATACTGACCACCGATCACCGATTACCGATTACCGATTCCTACCTTCCCTTGTACACGGGTTTTCTTTTTTCAATAAAAGCACTCATCCCTTCCTTCTGATCAGCAGAGGCAAATGTGAGATAGAAGTTCTTTCTTTCGAAGGCCAGCCCTTCGTCCAATTGCGTTTCGAAAGAGCGGTTCACGGCCTCTTTGGCCAACTGGACGGCAATGGGAGACAGGGCAGCAATTTCTCCGGCGAGCGTCAGCGCTTCTTGCAGGTACATTTCGACCGGCACTATTTTACTGACCAATCCATAAAAGTGCGCCTCTTCCGCAGACAAGAACCTTCCGCTTAGTACAAGTTCCATCGCTTTTGATTTACCAACGGCCTTCGTAAGCCGCTGCGTTCCTCCCGCCCCGGGTATGGTTCCTAATTTAATTTCAGGTTGACCGAATTTGGCCGACTCGGAAGCAATGATCATGTCGCACATCATGGCTAGTTCACAACCGCCTCCAAGCGCAAAACCGGAAACGGCCGCGATGATTGGTTTTTTTGTTTTTCGTATTTGGTCCCAGGTGCTGAATTGATCAATCACGAGCATATCCACCGCGCTTTTATCGGCCATTTGTTTGATGTCGGCGCCCGCCGCAAAAGCGTGCTCATTTCCAGTAAGGATTATCACTCGTACCTGGTCATTTTTGTCGAGCAGGATCAAGCTATCGCGCAGCTCTTCCATGAGTTGCCTGTTCAGGGCATTCAATTCCTTTGGCCTGTTGAGCTCCACCAGTGCCACAAAGGGAGCATGTTGTTCCGTTACTTTAATGAAGTCCATTGGAATGTAATTTATGAAAAGGTAATCAAAAGAAAAGCCCCCAACGTTATGGGGGCCGTTCCTAACCAAAAGGCAAGAAAAAAGTGCATGCTATGCGGGAATAGATGCTGAAAATAAACATCCGGTAACCGTATTTTGCGGAAAATTTTAATGATGAACATTTTGTTTGTTTGCCTGGGGAATATTTGCCGGTCGCCATTAGCAGAGGCCATTTTTTTGCACAAAATCGAGGAAAAAGGCCTGGAGGATGTCTATAAAGCCAGCTCCTGCGGGACGTCCAACTATCACATTGGAGATCCCCCGGATCCAAGGACAATCAGAAACGCCTTAAAAAACGGGATCGAAATACATCACGTCTGCCGCCAGATTTCCTTTGCGGATCTGGAAAATTTTGATTTGATCCTTCCGATGGACAAAAGTAACTACTTCACCATCCTGAATCTGAAGGATGCTCTCTTGCATGCTCATAAAATCGTTTTGATGCGGGAGTATGATACACAGGGGACAGGCGAAGATGTACCCGATCCTTATTCAGGAACCGAACGGGATTTTCAGGAGGTCTTCGAAATTCTTGATCGGTCGATAGACGGGTTGATTGCGCATCTCCGGAAAACAAAAAACACATAGACACATAGATACATAGGCACATAGATGCTTGGAAACAATCTCACTTCCAGAGCCTACTTTAGTATTACCTATGTGCCTATGTATCTATGTGTCAATGCACTCCCTGAGGAGATTTAACCAAAACCTGAAACGTGGATCGCGAAGATTGTTCCAGGATCACTCCCGGAAGGTTCCGGTACTCCTCGTACAGAGCGGCATCGTAGTTCTTGACGGTGATCAACGTCAGGCCGGTATTGTAATACACTTCAAAATTTCTTCCCAGGTGATCAATGAGTTTCAGGATCTTGTTTTCCCGGAAGTCAACGCAAAAGGAGAACGAAATGGCTGAATTCTGCATGACATTGATTTTGATATTTTGTTCCGACAAGGTCTGAAAGATAATTCCGATTTGTTGCTCGTTGATAAAGGAGTAGTCGGTTACCTGGCAGGAAATCAGGCACTGGTTTTCCTTGAAGACGATCAGGGGAGGAAGGCGGGTTATTTCACATTCATGAATGAGGGTGCCTTGAAGGGAGGGATCCAGAAAGCTTTTTACGTGAAGAGGAATGCCCTTGTTTGCCAAGGGTTTGATGGTCTTGGGATGGATGATCGATGCTCCATAGTAGGTCATCTCGGCGGCTTCCTTAAAGGGTAGCTCCTCAAACAAGACTGAGGTAGACAAACGCTTCGGGTCGGCATTCATCACACCGGCTACATCTTTCCAGATAGTGAGCGATTTGGCATCGAGGCAGGCAGCAAAAATCGCCGCGGAAAAATCAGAACCCTCGCGGCCGAGGGTCGTCGTCAGCCCATCTGGGTTGGAGCCAATAAAGCCCTGCGTGAGGATCATCCCTTGGGCAAGCATCGGCTTCAGTGTCTGTATTTTACTTTGCGTTTTCTCCCAATCTATTTTTCCCTCACGAAAACGGCTATCGGTTTTGATGTATAGTCGTGCATCTACCCACTGTGAATTGATTTTTCTCAACGACAGGTAGTGATTTACAATCAGGGAAGAAATGACTTCGCCCAGCGAAACCACCTGATCGTAGCGTTGATCGTCTTCACCGGGTTGGGTAGCGGCGGTTTGAAGGTCTTGTACTACCTCTTCCAATTCTGCGTACAAGGAATGCGTTTCTCCGAAAAGTTCCTTGATAATGGTGCGATGGAATTCCCTCAACTGACCAACGAGGGCTACGGTACTTTTGCCGGATTGTGCCCGTTCTACGATCTGTTCCAGGACGTCGGTGGTGTTGCCCATGGCCGATACAACGATCAATAGCTTTTCTTCTGAATAGGACTGAATTATAGACGCTACATTTTTGATGGCAGGGGCGTTTTTGATGGAAGCACCCCCGAATTTAAAGACCTTCATGCGTGTATTTTATTGATTTCAAACGATTGCGGAGTATATTTGTGACCCGAATTTAGTCAAGAATAGATTATCACTTAACATGGCAGAAGCGTCGCGCATCGCCGACTCCATCGGATTTACGCTGGACCGGTTTATTAAAAACCATCAGGGTCAATTTCAGTACGCCAGCGGCGAGCTTTCTCAACTGCTTCGCGACATTGCCCTCGCTTCCAAAGTGGTCAATCGTGAAGTGAACAAGGCAGGCCTGATTGACCTGATGAGTCCGATGGGTACGCTCAACCATTCCGGCGAAGAGCAGCAAACCCTGGATGTGCTCGCCAATATCCGTTTTACCAGGGCCCTTACAAAAGGGGGTGAAGCATGCGCATTGATTTCGGAAGAAACTGAATCCTATGTAGACCTGAATAACGATGGCAAGTATGTGATTGCCATCGATCCGCTGGATGGGTCATCCAACATTGACGTGAATGTGTCTATCGGTACCATATTTTCCATTTACCGAAGAAAAACCCCGGTAGGTCAGCCTATCCGGGAGGAAGACATTTTGCAAAAAGGCGATGAGCAGGTCGCCGCGGGGTACATCCTTTACGGATCGTCTACTATGCTGGTGTACACAACGGGGTATGGTGTGAATGGGTTTACCTACGAAACCAGCCTCGGTGAATATTTTCTTTCGCATCCCAACCTGAAGATGCCGGACGACGGCAAGATCTATTCGATTAACGAAGGGTTGTCCAATAGTTTTGGCCAACCTGTTAAAAACTATATCCAGTCGTGCAAAGACAAGAATTTTACGGCACGCTATATCGGGTCGCTGGTTGCCGACTTTCACCGCAACATGCTGAAAGGTGGAATTTACCTCTATCCCGCCACAGCAAAAGACCCCCAGGGCAAGCTTCGCCTGATGTATGAATGCAATGCCCTGGCTTTTATTGCCGAGCAAGCCGGTGGAAAGGCATCGGATGGGGCAACCCGGATCCTGGACATTCAGCCATTGGCCCTGCATCAGAGGACTCCTTTCTATGTGGGGTCAAAGAAAATGGTTCAAACAGCGGAAGCGTTTTTGTCAGGTTAATTTGAATCCAATAAATTGGATTCTGCCTGGAAAGCACAGAATTTACAGAATCGACACATTCTGATAATTCTGCAAATTCTGTAAATTCTGATCCATGGTAGCGAACACGTTCGGGAGCACAGTTCATGGTGTTGACGCCAGGACCATCACAGTGGAGGTAAATGTCACTCAGGGGAAGGGATTTTGGATGAGTGGACTGCCCGACAACGCTGTAAAAGAAAGTACGCACCGCGTGGAGTCGTCGATGAAGACGGCCGGATATTTCATGCCCAGGAATAAGGTAGTCGTCAACCTGGCACCGGCTAACATCCGCAAGGAAGGATCAGCCTATGATTTGCCGTTGGCCTTATGCATCCTAGAGGCTTCCGGTCAGATCATGTCCAATGGCCTGAGCAAATACGTGATTATGGGCGAGCTGGCGCTGGATGGAACGCTGCGACCGATTAAGGGAGTTTTGCCCATCGCCATTCAGGCAAGAAAGGAACAATTCAAAGGATTTATACTACCCAAATCCAATGCACGGGAGGCGGCCATCGTCAACAACCTTGACATCCTGGGAGTAGAAACGCTCCGGGAGGCGATTGATTTTTTCGAAGGTGCAAGACAGATCGAACCCTTGCACATTGATGCGCGCGAGTTGTTTATGGAAAAGCTCAACCATTATGATTCCGATTTCAAGGATGTCCAGGGACAGGAGAATATTAAAAGAGCGTTGGAGATAGCAGCGGCAGGTGGGCACAATGTCATCATGATCGGTCCGCCGGGTGCAGGGAAGACGATGCTGGCCAAACGCCTCCCGACCATCTTGCCGCCGCTGTCATTAAACGAAGCGTTGGAAACCACCAAGATTCATTCCGTTGCCGGTCGGTTGGGGA
>DATHFS010000225.1:0-4508 GCA_035317975.1 Cyclobacteriaceae bacterium
ATCCTGAAAATTCTGATCTGACTGAATCATGAGAAAGTCAAAACCAAAGAAAAGATACCTGCTTCCCGATCCCAAGTTCAAGGATGCATTGGTCACCAAGTTCGTGAACTACATGATGGAAGAAGGCAAGAAGAGTTTGGCCTACAGTATTTTCTATGATGCCATCGCCATCGTAGAGAAGAAGGCGGCAGGCGAGCCTGGTCTTGATATTTGGAAACGCGCCATGAACAACGTGATGCCTTCCGTGGAAGTGAAAAGCCGCCGGGTAGGGGGCGCCACCTTTCAAGTGCCCATTGAAATCCGGCCGGAAAGGAAAATCAACCTGAGCATCAAGTGGTTAATAGATTACGCCCGCGCCCGTGGCGAAAAGACCATGATGGATAAGTTGGCTGCTGAAATCCTCGCCGCATCCAAAGGCGAAGGAGCAGCCATTAAGAAAAAGGACGATACCCACAGAATGGCGGAGGCGAACAAAGCCTTCTCGCACTTCAGATTCTAATCGATTTTATTCATGGCAAGAGACTTAAGATATACACGAAATATTGGCATTGCAGCGCACATCGACGCGGGGAAAACCACGACCACGGAGCGCATACTTTATTATTCGGGGGTAAATCACAAAATCGGTGAAGTACACGACGGAGCGGCTACGATGGACTGGATGGAGCAAGAGCAGGAGCGTGGGATCACCATCACTTCGGCAGCCACCACGGTCTATTGGAAGTATAAAGGCAATGACTATCACGTTAACATCATCGATACGCCAGGACACGTCGACTTCACAGTAGAGGTGAACCGTTCCCTGAGGGTATTGGATGGTTTGGTTTTCCTGTTCAGCGCAGTAGACGGCGTGGAGCCTCAATCGGAGACCAACTGGCGCCTGGCAGACAACTACAAAGTTGCCCGTATTGGTTTTGTGAATAAAATGGACCGTGCCGGAGCCGACTTCCTGGATGTGTGCAAGCAGGTGAAAGAAAAATTAGGCAGCAAGGCCGTTGCTCTTCAATTGCCACTCGGCGCAGAGGATAATTTCAAAGGTGTAATTGACCTCGTAGGAAACCGGGGCATTATCTGGAATGAAACTGATAAGGGAATGACCTATCAGGAGGTGCCCATTCCGGCTGACATGGTCGAGGAAGCAAAGGAATACCGCGAGAAGTTGCTGGAAGCCGTAGCCGAGGTAGACGAGACGCTCATCGAAAAGTATTTCGAAGATCCCAATTCCATTACCGAAGCGGAAATACTAAAGGCACTCCGGGAAGCAACCGTCAGCATGAGGATCGTTCCGATGGTCTGTGGTTCTTCCTTCAAGAATAAAGGCGTTCAAACCATGCTGGATTACGTCATGGAATTGTTGCCTTCGCCCTTGGACAAAGACATTATTATTGGCACGGATCCCGACACCGGTGCAGAAGTTGAGATCAAACCGGATGAGAAGGAACCCTTTGTGGCCCTGGCCTTCAAAATTGCCACGGACCCGTTCGTTGGTCGCTTGTGTTTTATCCGGGCGTATTCCGGTGTGTTGGAATCGGGGTCGTATGTTTACAATACACGTTCCAATAATAAGGAGCGCATTTCCCGCGTCTTTCAGATGCACGCTAACAAGCAGAATCAGATCGACAGGCTGCCCGTTGGCGATATCGGGGCAGTGGTAGGCTTTAAAGATATTAAGACCGGGGATACCCTGTGCGATGAAAAGCGCCTGGTGGTCCTGGAGTCGATGGTATTCCCGGAACCTGTTATTGGTTATGCTATTGAGCCGAAGAAGCAAGCTGATGCCGACAAGCTGGGCATGGCGATTTCCAAACTGGTGGAGGAAGATCCTACCCTTCGGGTGAATACCGATCATGAAACAGGTCAGGTTATCCTTCGCGGGATGGGTGAATTGCACCTTGAAATCATCATCGATCGTCTGAGACGCGAATTCAAGGTTGAAATTAACCAGGGTGCGCCGCAGGTGGCTTACAAGGAAGCGCTTACCAAATCGGTGGAGCATAAAGAAGTATACAAGAAGCAGACCGGCGGTCGTGGAAAGTTTGCAGACATTGTCTTTGAACTGTCTCCTCGCGAAGACGGCAAACAAGGACTGGAGTTTGAAAATGATATTGTAGGAGGTGTTATCCCCCGCGAGTTTATTCCTGCCGTCCAGAAAGGATTTGAACAATCCATGTCGAACGGACCGCTGGCGGGCTATCCCATCGATGCGATGAAGGTGCGGTTGTTCCACGGTTCTTATCATGATGTGGACTCCGACTCGCTGTCGTTTGAATTGGCCGCGCGTATCGGCTTCAGGGAAGCGGCAAAGAAGTGCGGCCCTCAATTGCTGGAGCCGATCATGGCGGTAGAAGTGGTTTCTCCTGACGAATATACGGGCTCCGTAACCGGAGACTTGAACCGCAGGCGGGGCATCATGAAAGGCATGGACACCCGTAATGGTGCACAGGTCATCAAGGCCGATGTGCCGCTGTCAGAGCTTTTTGGATATGTTACGGACCTCCGTACCATCACCTCAGGCCGCGCTGCAGCGTCCCTCACATTTTCCCACTATGCCCCGGTGCCCAGAAACCTGGCTGAAAAAATAATTGACGAAACTAAAGGCGCCCTGGCAGCCAAATAATATGAATCAGAAAATCAGGATAAAATTGAAGTCCTACGATCACAACCTGGTCGACAAATCTTCGGAGAAAATTGTGCGGGCGGTGAAGGCCACGGGTGCTGTCGTAAGCGGTCCTATTCCGCTTCCCACGGAGAAAGAGAAATTTACGGTTCTCCGTTCCCCCCATGTGAACAAGAAGGCCCGGGAGCAATTCCAGTTGTGCACCTACAAGCGTCTGGTGGATATTTATTCCAATAGCGCCAAGACGGTAGATGCCTTGATGAAGCTCGAGCTACCTTCGGGGGTAGATGTTGAAATTAAAGTGTAGTCGGCCCTCAGACCAGATAAACGTTATAGAAAGACCCTGCTTCAGGAATGAGGCGGGGATTTTTGTTTCTCAGAAGGAGTCCGGACAGGTTTCGGCTCCAGGTTTTGGTGCGGACCTTCATTTCGTCTCTCCGAGACTTGATTGTTACCTCGCGATATTGGTTACCAATATTTCGTCCCTAAGGGACTTGAATTTATACTCATTGACAACATGAACCCGGGCTAATATTTGTCGGTGGGGATCGGAACTTTGAAGCATTGAACTTGAAACCTGCAACCTGAAGGCTATTTAAGCTTCCCATAAAAATAAAGACTATAGTCTGGCATCAATTCCGGGTGGGCTATCTTTACCAGGTCTTTCAGGATGAAATCGGGTCTCAGATAACCTAATTCCAGAAATTCACTTCCCCCCTTTGCCCCCTGGCGGGAATTGTAGGTATATACTTTTCCTTCCCGGAAGGGCTTGAACCTGGCGTATCGCTCTTCGGCCGCTTTAATTTCTGCCAGCGACCGGAAAGAGCCTACGCCAATCCACAAGTCGGCTTCTTTTGCTTTTGCATAAACGGATTCAAAACTCAATTCAAGAAAACCGTTGGAGGGATCTTCTTTCCACAAATAATGACAGCCTGCATCGTCCAGTAATTTTGCGGCGTAATTCTGACCGCCGGGTAAAAACCAGGTATCGCCATACACAATGCCACTCATCACGGTCGGGGCGGAGACGACGGCCTTTACCAACTCCCGGGTGTTATTATATTCTGATTCAATCAGCCGGAATACGGAATCGGCTTCTTTCTCCTTATTAAAGAATAAGGCCATGAACTTGATCCATTCGGCACGACCCAACGGATGCTTCTCCAGGTACTCTGCATTGACGACGATGGGAATACCGAGTTCCTGAATTTTCTTCAGTTGACCCAAATCGTTGTTCATCGAATATCCCATGACCATGGACGGTTTAAGGGTAACCAATAATTCCAGGTTCATGCCCTTGTCCATGCCCAGGTCTTTTACCTTGCCTGCATCGATCCGAGTTCGCATTTTCGGGGAGCTGATATAGTCCGTGGAAGGGAATCCGATCAGGGCGTCGGTTTCATCTAAGTAATCGAGCGCAGGAATGTGCGTGGTGGAGGTGCAGACAATGCTTTCCAGGGGGATAGTAATTACCGGAGTGGAAGGATCATGAGCCGGTATGGGTTCTCCTTTTTGGACAAGCAGGTAGGTGTAGCCGGAAGAAGCGCCTTGATAGGGATACGTGACTTCCACCGTTTTATAACTGCCGTGATTAGAGAAGTTAAAGCCGTGGGCATACTTGATGGTAAATAAAGAGGAATCGATCGCATTTATCGATGGTTCCCTGCGGGAAGGAGTGCAATTGACGATCGCTATAAAAACGAACGAGAGGACTGCAGGAAAAATGATTTTGCTCATGTGGTTTGCGCTGAATTGCGAAGTTAACGAAACCAAACTATGAAATTTGGGCCATTATTTATTGTTGAAATAATTTAATTATGTTTGTAACGGATTGTTTGGTTCCCGCACGGTTATAACCTTGCGGGATCAAAAGGGAATACGGTAAGCCGTA
>DATHFS010000226.1:0-5232 GCA_035317975.1 Cyclobacteriaceae bacterium
CACAATCAGCTCTCAATCACAATTCAAACTCACGGTCCTCGGCTCCAGCGCCGCTCTGCCTGCTTACGGACGGTTTCCTTCTGCACACTGGGTAGAAATACAAAACCAACACTTTCTCATCGACTGCGGGGAGGGGACGCAAATGCAAATCATGCGATTTCAGCTTCCCTATCACAAGCTTAACCATATTTTTATAAGTCATTTGCATGGCGACCACTACCTTGGTCTGACGGGGCTGCTCTTCACGATGCACCTACAGCAAAGAACACATGATCTGCACCTCTACAGTCAGCGCGGCCTGGATGAGATTCTCCTGCTCCAACTAAAATATTCATCGTCCGTGCTCCATTTCAAGATCATTTTCCACCTGATCGAACCCGATCAAAGAAAACTCATCTTTGAAGACTCCACGGTGACGATCGAAACAATACCATTAATCCATAAAATCAGTTGCACCGGGTTTCTATTCCGGGAAAAAGCAAAGCCCAGGCGCATAGACAAAGGAAGACTTCAGGAAGGCATGCTATTGCAGCACATTGCCCTGCTTAAAACAGGTGTGGATATTATGGGCCCATCAGGAAACGTGCTGTATAAGAATACGGATTTCACCCTGCCGCCGAAACATTCTTATTCCTATGCCTATTGTTCGGATACCGCCTATTCTGAAAAAATAATCGACCAGATCCGGGGCATTGATCTCTTATATCATGAGGCCACTTTCCTGGAAGACGAAAAAGATAAGGCTCTTGAAACAAAACACAGCACTGCCGCTCAGGCAGCGGCGATCGCCAAAGCAGCCGGCGTTAACACACTTATGATCGGTCATTTTTCGGCGCGTTATCGTGAATTGGAAACGGCCTTGTCGGAAGCACAATCCATTTTTCCAAGTACCGTATTGGCAATCGAGGGTAAAATTCTTGAACTTGACGCTTGATGCACACCCTTGAGCAAAAGAAACACAGTCTGTTTATCCTCCTGAGCGGGATCTTTCTCACCAATGCGATCGTCGCAGAAATGATCGGTGTGAAAATCTTTTCAGGAGAAGGGACGCTGGGCCTTGCCCCTGCCGACCTCCACATCCTCGGCTACACCATGGATTTCAATTTGACCGCCGGAGCGGTGATCTGGCCGGTAGTCTTCATCACGTCAGACCTGATCAATGAATATTTTGGGAAACCGGGTGTCAAACGGATCAGCTACCTCACTGCCGGCCTGATTGCCTACGCTTTCCTCGTCATTTTTATTACCATGAGACTCCCCCCTGCTTCCTGGTGGCTGGAGGCCTACAGCAAAGACGGGGACGGCAATTACTTCAACATGGACTTTGCGTTCAACCGGATCTTCGGTCAGGGTCAACGCATTATCCTTGGCTCTTTATCGGCCTTTCTTTTAGGACAATTGGTAGATGTCTTCGTTTTCCACCGGATGAAAAAAATAACAGGAAACAAAAAACTGTGGCTCCGTGCTACCGGGTCAACAATCGTTTCGCAGTTCGTCGATAGTTTTGTGGTCCTGTACATTGCTTTTGCCGGCACGCTTTCCAACGAGCAAATCATCGCCATCGGGATCACGAACTATATTTATAAATTCTCCGTGGCCATCCTTCTGACGCCGCTGATCTATTTTGGTCATTATTTTATTGACAGATACTTAGGTAAAGAAAACGCACTCCGCATTTCGGAGGAAGCAGCCAGCCAGAGCAATTCATTTCTTTGAACGACGAAGGTTGTCGAGCACCACGGCGGTAGCCACTCCGGCATTCAGGGATTCTGCCGCTCCGTACCGCGGGATCATGATCCTTTCGTGAATCAGTCCCTCCACGGCAGCGGAGATCCCATTGGATTCATTGCCGATCACGATGAAGCCCTCATTCGCAAAAGGGATGGTGTGTACATCCGTTCCTTTCAGAAAGGTTCCATAGAGTTTTGGCGCGTCCCGGAGATAATCGGTCAGTACCGTGTAAAACAGGCGGACGCGTAAAAAAGAACCCATCGAAGCGCCGATGGTCTTGGGATTGTAAACATCGGCCGTCTCGCCGGAGGCGATAATGTTATGAATTCCGTACCAATCTGCCGTCCGGATTATGGTGCCCAGGTTGCCGGGGTCGCGGATATCGTCCAATACCAGGACAAACTCATTCACCCCCAACCGGGGAGGCTCATTGGGTTTCATCTTGACGACGGCGATGGCCGACTGGTTGGTCTCAAGCGACCCCGCCGCGGCCAGTTGCTGCTCGCTGGATTCGATTGTCTCCATGTCTCTCTTTGCTAACCTTTTCACCTGCTGATGGAGGAAGTCAGGGGTAGCGGCGAGCATCGATATCTGAAAATCGGAGTCGAGAAGTTCAGCCACACTCCTGGCCCCTTCCACGATAAAGCGTTGTTCCTCCTTACGGTATTTCTTTAATTGCAGGGATTTAATGTATTTGAGTTTGGCTTTTGAGAGCATACAGGCTTGTTAAAGAAGAAATATAAATATTTTCTGGTCATTGCGGTACTGCCGGGGCTGCTTTCGGGATGCCTCGGCACGCGGTACCTGAAGGAAAAGGAAAAATTTCTATACAGGCAAAGTATCGTCGCACCCAAAGGGTTTAGTACTGAAGGGCTTTCGGAAATCTATGCCCAAAAAGCAAACCGCAGAGTGCTCGGTTTACCCATCAATAGTTTGGTGTGGATGTATTATACAGGAGCCCGGCGGTTTCACCCTGAGAAGTTCACTGCGCGGCGCGACCGGGTAGAGAAAAAATTCTCTGCCAAAATAGATGCCGCCACTTCCCAGAAAAAAAAGACGAGTCTGCAGTACCGCAAGCAAAAGAAAATCGACGGCTTCAATGTCAAAATTGAAAGCGGCAATCTTTTCATGCAATGGGGTGAAAAGGTCTCTGTATTCGATTCAGCCAATGTTACAGGCACGGTGAGCAGACTGGATGGCTATTTGTTTACAAAAGGATACTTCCTGGGAAAAACTACTTATAAGACGGCCGAATTCAAGAAACGGGTAAGTGTGAAGTACTTTATCCAACCCGGTCCGCATTATTATTATGATTCCGTCTCCTATGACGTGGCTGATTCGGTGGTCGGAAAAATAATCGATCAAAATAAAAGTGAAAAGCTTGTTAAGAAAGGAGACACTTTCGACCAGGACAAGCTCAACAAAGAACGCGAACGGATCGACCTGCTATTGAAAGACCACGGCTATTTTGATTTCAGCCGTCAGTATGTTGATTTTGATATCGACACCGCGTTCAAACCGGGATACAAGATCGCCCTCCGTGTGGAAGTTAAAAATCCGGTCCGCCGGGATTTTCACAAACAGTTCAAGGTCGATTCGGTCTCTTTTACAACCGATGTATCGACTACCCCGATCGGCAAGGCGATACGACAAACCAAGGCGTATCGCGGCATAACGTTTAATTATTATATCGACCAATACAGTAAAAAAATATTGAGTCAGCGGGTCTTCATCAAAAAGGACAGCCTTTACAACCGGACTGCTACCTTTGAGACACAGTTGAAATTAAGCAACCTCGATGTCTTCAAGTTTGTCAATATCAACTACGACACTTCCGGCGGCCGCTTCATTGCCAACATTTTTACGAGTCCGCTGGACAGGTACTCCTGGTCCAACGAAGCGGGGTTGACGGTGACGCAGGGTTTTCCGGGTCCTTACTATAACCTGACGTTCCTGAAACGAAATATATTCCGCGGTCTGGAGAGCTTCGATATCAATGGACGGTTTGGGTTTGAAGGTGTGGCATCGCCTACCCAGGGTGCGAAAGATCCTTCGGCTGTTGTCAATTATTATAAAAGCACCCAGGCAAGCCTTAACGGAACGCTCACCTTCCCGCAATTCATTATTCCCTTAAGTGGGAATGCCGGCTACCGGTTTGGAAAATTCAATCCGAAAACAAAGGTATTGGGTGGATACACGTATACCGACCGCCCCCCTGACTACCATCGCGCGATCAATACCGTATCGGTCACCTATTCGTGGGAAACAAAGAAAAAGATCCTGGTCTATTCATTGACTCCCATCAATCTCAATGTGATACGATCGACTGTATCCACCAAATTTGATTCTTTACTCAATCTATTAAAAGATGAGGGTAACAATTTGATCAATTCATTCAGGCCATCGTTTGTAAGCAGTATGCTTTTCTCTGTAACCTGGAATCCGAATAATTACGGAAATACGAAAGCGAGCGCCTTCTTTTTGAGAGCCCAGGTAGAGAGTGGAGGTACCTTATTTAATTTTTATTCTCCCACGTATGCCACCAACGCAGGGTTGGCAATTTATAAGTACCTGCGCTTTACACTGGAAATGAAAAAGACAGTGGTCCTTGACAAAAATACGGTACTGGCTTACCGTTTCAATTCGGGATTGGCTTATTCTTACGGAGCGAGTCGGTCACTCCCTTATGAAAAATATTTCTTTGCCGGCGGAAGCAATGGAGTTCGCGCCTGGCGGCCACGGCGCCTGGGAATTGGTTCTTACCCGGTCAAGCTCAGTACCAATCCTGCCAAAGACGGATTGTTTGACTATAGCTTTGAAAAACCTGGAGAAATTCTGATAGAAGGAAGCGTTGAATTGCGCAAGAAGTTGATCGGATTCCTCAGCGGAGCGGTCTTCATCGATGCAGGAAATGTATGGACCTTCAAACAATATCAACCACAAACCGGGTCAGATTATCCCGCCTGGACCGGCAATACGCAATTCCGGCTAAACCAGTTCTATAAAGAGTTCGGTATCGGCACCGGTTTCGGTTTGCGCTTTGATTTTTCATTTTTGGTTTTGCGCCTGGACGTAGGCATTAAAGCCTATGACCCAGCACGGCAACCGCAAGACCGGTTTATCCTGAACAAAGTAAAATTCTGGAAGCCCTATGCTGGTACGGACCCGGCAGGAGTTGTCAACCCGGGGAGTCTGAGGGACCCGGTGATTTATAACGTGGGGATAGGGTATCCCTTTTAAACTTTAAACCGCAGAGGCGCGGGGGCGCAAAGGAGGCGCAGAGGCATTTCTATATAGATAAATTCGGTTTTCTGCTATATTTTTAAATTAGAATCAAGCTTCCGGTCCTTTGCGTAATCTCAATTAAAAATTTCCTCTGCGCCTTCCCTGCGCCTCCGCGTCTCCTATGTTTACAAAGCTAATTAAAATGGCGTTTGGATAAGAGGGTAAAGTACCAATAGATTTGATTTTGAAAGTGAAAAAGGGTGAGAGCGATGCGCG
>DATHFS010000227.1:0-4485 GCA_035317975.1 Cyclobacteriaceae bacterium
GCCGCACTTTATTCAATTAGTCTTTGCTCATTATTCTTGCCAAAAGTCTATTTAATCTCTTTCTTTGAGACATTCAACATATACTATGCATCAACTTTCCCACCGAATTGAAGCGATTGAAGAATCTGCAACGCTGGCCATGGCGGCCAAAGCCCGTGAGTTTAAGTCCCGCGGCATAGATGTCATCAACCTCAGCCTGGGGGAACCCGATTTCAAGACCCCGCTGCACATTTGCGAAGCGGCCAAAAAAGCCATTGACGAAGGGAAGTACTTTTCCTATCCCCCCGTTGCCGGTTATCTGGATTTGCGCGAAGCGCTGGCGGCCAAATATCAAAAGGAAAACAACGTGCCGTACAAGCCGGAAAATATTGTTGTCTCCAACGGGGCCAAACAATCCATTGCCAATGTGATGCTCGCCTTGCTCAATCCGGGCGATGAGGTGATTGTCTTCACACCTTTTTGGGTGAGCTATGATGCATTGGTCCGGTTAACCGAAGCTACACCGGTGCTCGTCAAAGGAACCATTGAAAATGATTTCAAGGTGACGGCCCAGCAGGTCGCGAAGGCCATTACCCCTAAAACCAGGGCACTCATCTTTTCTTCCCCCTGCAATCCGACGGGGTCGGTGTTTTCCAAAAAGGAATTGGAAGCCATTGCAACCGAGGTACTGAAACATCCCGATCTGCTGGTGATTGCCGATGAGATTTATGAACACATCAACTTCACCGGCGACCAGACAAGCATCGCTTCATTGCCAGGTATGTTGGAACGCACCATCACGGTAAATGGCTTTGCCAAGGGGTTTGCGATGACGGGTTGGCGTGTTGGGTACATTGGAGCACCAAAGTGGATTGCCGATGGATGCAATAAAGTACAAGGACAGATTACTTCGGCTAATTGTTCTATTTCACAACGAGGCGCGTTGGCGGCCATCACCGGCGACCTTGGTCCTACACAAAAAATGGTAAGCGAATACCATCACCGCAGAGACGTTGTCTACAAGCTGTTGAAAGAAATCCCGGGGGTAAAGGCCAATTATCCGCAAGGCGCTTTCTATTTCTTTCCTGATATCAGTTACTATCTTGGAAAGTCGGATGGCGATAAGATTATTAAGACGGGTGACGATTTTTGCTTGTATATGCTGGAGAAAGGACATGTATCCTTAGTACCGGGAGGCGCGTTTGGGGACGATAAGTGTGTGCGCCTTTCTTACGCTGCTTCCGAGAAAGAGTTGGTGGAAGCCCTTCGCAGAATGAAGGAGGCGCTTTCCAAATTAAAGTAACCCATGATGCCACTCCAACAGATCTTCCAATCGTTCAATACCCTTTCGGTATTGATCATTGGAGATGTGATGTTGGACAGTTACATCTGGGGAGCGGTGGAGCGGATCTCCCCTGAAGCGCCCGTACCGGTGGTCAGGGTAAAGAAAAAAGACTATCGGCTGGGAGGAGCCGGCAATGTGGCCTTGAATGTTCAATCCCTCGGAGCAAAACCGATCTTATGCTCCTTGATCGGAAACGACGAGGAGGGGAAGAAATTGATGCAATGCCTGGATGACAACGGCATTAGCAAAGAAGGCATTACCATCAGTCACGACCGGCCCACGACCGTAAAAACGAGAGTCATTGCCAGCCACCAACATGTAGCGCGGGTCGATGAGGAATCGGATGAGGCCCTTAGCGACCGGGAAGAAAAAGAGATTCTTGAGCGCATTCAAAAGGTGCTCCCGCAATGCCAGGTGGTCATTTTCGAGGACTACGACAAAGGTGTCCTGAACCCAAGGATTATCGAAGCGGCCGTGCAATTAGCCCATCAGCACAAAATCCCCACTGTCGTCGATCCTAAAAAGAGAAATTTTCTGGCCTATAAAAATGTAACCCTGTTTAAGCCCAACCTCAAAGAACTTCGCGAAGGGATGAAAGTAGATGTGGATGCGGGAAATCAAAAACAGGTATCCCATACCGTGGCGTTATTGAAAGAGAAATTAGGAGCCCAGGGAGTGATGGTGACTCTTTCCGAACATGGGTTATATATCGATCAGCAGGACCAAAAAATAAAACTCCCTGCTCACGTCCGCGAGATTGCCGATGTATCCGGCGCCGGAGACACAGTTATTAGCATTGCAGCACTTTGCGCGGCCCTCTCCCTCCCCCCGCAACTCACAGCCTCACTTTCCAATCTCGGCGGCGGTCTGGTATGCCAGCATACCGGTGTGGTGCCGATTGATAAGGAGGAGTTGTTGAGGGAGGCTCTTCTGGAGAAATTGGTGTAACCACTGTTTAGCGTAACTACAGATCTTGGTGATACCGGGTGGTGATCGGTAAGCGGTGATCGGTAATCGGTAGTGAATTCCTGCTGATTTAGTGTAACCACAGATTTTGGTGATACCGGGTGGTGATCGGTAATCGGTGATCGGTGATCGGTAATCGGTAGTGAATTCCTACTGATTTAGAGTAACCACAGATCTTGGTGATACCGTTTGGTGATTAGTTCGACCCCTACGGGGTCGCCCTGACAATGTTGTAAATAAGGTTCTACAAATATTCAATCCCTCTGGGATTGTTTTTGCCTTTTTATTGACCCCAGAGGGGTCAAATATTTGTAGCAACCATCCCCACCCCCATCAGGACGACCCCGTAGGGGTCGGACAATATCAACGCCGACTAACAGAACATGAGTAACATGACAAAATAGGGTTAGTAAGGTGTAATTGGCAAGCATTGAACCCACCCACCGATCACCGATTACCGATCACCGATCACCGATTCCATCCTTAAACGCCTTGATCCGGTGTGTCATGTTATTAAAAAACTGACTCCTTTCGCGTTCTCCCGTTTTGCTGATCAGGGTTGATTTTTTGATGAGGTTTTGCAGGTAGACTTCTGTTTGCTCACAAAATGGTTCTTGAAAGGTCAGCAGCAGATTCAAGGCGTTTTGATTAACATAAACGGAACGTCTTGTCGTGCCCATCCGGGCAAAGACCGTATTGTCGGCGATCAGGATTTCATTATTGTAAAGATTAAATCCTCCTCCTTCCGACTTTATTCCAGAAGCAGCTTCGGATTGAACCTGCGCCAGCAGCTTGATCAGGTGGTCACACAGGGAGGCGGCCTGATCAGGATGCGAAAAGAATCCGCACTCGTAGTAAAATTCTATTTGCCGGAGCGTATCATAGACGGCTTCCTCATTCAAGATTTCCGTACTCGACAGCGAAGAATACGTGGTCCACATTTTTTCTACTGCGCTCAGCAGGGCATGGGGTACGGCTTCCGGTTCAAATAATTTATGTTCGAAATCAGGGTAGCCGATCAGCGTTTTCATCCAGAAAAACAGTTTGAATGCCGACAATTCCGGAATCCGGAAATAATGAAAAACGGGGATATCCCTGGCGGAAAAAATAAATTCATATTGTTCGAATGTCTTAAGGTATTCAAGATTTTTCAAAATGGAGCTAGCCCATTTCTCAAGGGTATAGTCCTTCAGATTTACTACTCTTCGATGGAAGGTGACCATTTCGGAGGTATCGGAAAACAATATATCGAGGGAAATGCCGAATCGATTGTGCAGGGTTTTAGCCTCATCTAATGACAAAATGGTCTCGCCCCGGATCCGGCGATAGGCGCTGTCGCGGCTGATGTTTAAGATTTCAGCCAGTTCGTCGGCAAACGAAACATGGTCTGCGAGCCGTTTGCGGACTTGTTCAAGGAAGGCAGATTGAATATTATTTCCAGGTAAAGGCATCTGATAGGAGTGGGGGGTCCGTGCGCTTTGGCAATTAATACTATACGATCCTTTGTTTTAGGTTCCTGATTTTTTCATCCAACTGATTAAAGAATTTACTCCGCTCCTTCTCTCCGGTAATGCTGATTAAAATTGCTTTGTTAATCAGATTATTGATAAACTGTTCCGTTGTCCGGCAAAATACCTCATTGGAAGTAATCAGGACATCGCCAATATTATGGGTCAGGAAAACCACCCGCTTAACACCCATTTTGAAAAGGATCGTATTTTCAGCGATCAGGATTTCATTTTTATACAGATTCAATTTTCCTTTTTCATCTTTGAAGCCGGCCGTCGCCCACTTTCGGGCGTTTTCGACTAATTCCGCGAACTGATCGAGGAGCACCACCGGGTCTTTTGGATTGATGAAGTACCCGCAATCCAGATAGTATTCAATTTGTTTGAGCGTAACGTTAAGCGCCTCATCACTCCAGAGCTCGGTACTGAAAAGTTGAGAATATTTACTCCAGATCCTCCTGCCTGTTGCAAGATATTCTTTCGGTATGATCGCTGAGCTGAATTTCGCTTTTTGAAACTCCGGATAATTCAGCGCCGATTTCATCCAAAAAAACATTTTGAAGGCCGACAGTTCCGGCATCGTGAAGTAGTAAAAGGGGGGCATGTCTTTGGCGTAGTAAACGATCTCCTTTTCCTTTTCAGGGTAGGCGGCAATCATCTCCAGTTTTTCCAACATGCCGTTCAGCC
>DATHFS010000228.1:0-2955 GCA_035317975.1 Cyclobacteriaceae bacterium
ATATACACGGCCCCGAGGATCGTGGTCAGTCCGGCCATCGCACCCAATATCACTTTGTATTTTACCAACGAATTGATCAGAAGGAATTCTCCCACAAATCCGCTGGTGAAGGGCAGGGCAACACTGCCCAATGTCACGACCATAAATACCGTTGTCAGCAACGGGGCAGCCTGGCGGATGCCTCCCAATTCGGAAAGCGTGCGGGTTTTAGTTCTTTCAGAGATGATGTCGATAATATAAAACAGCGCAAATACGATCAAGCCATGACTCCACATCTGGATAACGGCTCCTTGCATACCAATCTTGCTCAACGTCATGGCGCCGGCAGAGATCAAACCAACGTGAGCAATCGATGAATAAGCAATCAACCTTTTAAAGTCCACCTGAATGATCGCCAGGCAGGAAGCATATACAATTCCAATGACGGAGAGCACGATCGCCGTGAAGGCCCACGACGCCACTCCTATCGGCACGACCGGAATCAACCACCGGATGAGGCCATAAATTCCCATTTTCAGCATGATTCCCGAAAGCAGCATAGTGCCTTGCGTGGGCGCAACGGTGTAGGTGTCGGGCTGCCAGGTGTGGAATGGGAAGATGGGCATTTTGATTGCAAAGGCAACGAAGAACATCCAGAACACCAATCCTTGTTTCGGAGCAGACATGCTATGTCCCGCCTGATAAAGTGCATGGATATTAAAGGTGTGAACACCCGGTGTATGCAAATACAAGTAAATTAATCCCACCAGCATGAACAAGCTTCCCGCCAGGGTGTAGATAAAAAATTTAAGTGTTATCCTGGCCCGGTCAGCCCCTCCCCAGATCAGGCATATAAAATAGATCGGGATAAGCGCCATCTCCCAGAAAACATAAAACAGAAATCCATCGCGGGCGGTAAACACTCCCACCAGGGCCATTTGCATGAAGAGGATCAATCCGTAGAAAATAGGTGGCTGCTGAACCGGTTGGCCGTAGGACGAAAGAATAATCAACGGAACTAACGTCGTGGTCAATAGTACCAGCAGCAAGCTTATGCCGTCGATACCCACGTAAAAATCAACACCGAGGGAAGCAATCCAGGGGGTAGTGATGATCAGTTGCACCGCGCCACTATGGTCGATGAGCACGATCGCGAGCAGGGACGCGACCAACTCAACCAACGAGGCAACGAATGCGAGCACCTTTGCATTTTGGGGACGCAGCGCAAATAATGCCAGGGATGCAACAAGCGGCCAGAAAATTAAAAATCCAATCATCCTTCTATTTCATAATTAGAGTAGTGGCCAACATCAGGATAATGCCTACGACCATCGCAAAAACATAGAATCCGATATTTCCAGTTTGCAGCAAACGCACTACGGAACTTCCATCCACCACTGAATTTCCCACTGAATTAACCAAACGGTCGATACCCAATCGTTCAACCATGGAATCCAACATAGAGGCTATCCAATAGAGTGGCTTTACAATGGTCCTGTCATAAAGCTCATCCACAAAATATTTATGGTACACCACCTGATGAACCGGGTTGAGTTTCGCTCCTTCCTCAACCGGTACGTTATTCCTCTTCACATACATGAGATAGGCTATGACGATCATTACCAGCGTCAGGACGATCACCGTAGACATGAGAATATACTCTGTAGCGTGGTTGAGAGGATCCTCCGTCATCAGGCTTTGACTTTTGGCAAAGACCGGATTCAGGAATTCATAGATTCGATTCGAGCCCGACAAGGCCTCGGGGATCCCTATCCATCCGCCCACGGTTGAAAGGACAGCCAGCGCGATCAAGGGCAGCGTCATGGAAGCCGGCGACTCATGGACATGATGCAGGGAATCATGCCCCGCTCTTCCCTCGCCATAAAAAGTAAGGAATAAAAGACGGAACATGTAAAAGGCAGTGAGCAAGGAGGCGAGTAGCGCTATTCCCCATATAACAGGATTGACTTCGAATGCACGGGCAAGAATTTCATCCTTAGAGAAGAATCCGGCAAAGGGCGGGATTCCGGAGATGGCCAAAACGCCAATGAGGAATGTAGCATGGGTTGTTGGTAAATACTTTCTCAGGCCCCCCATCTTTCGTATGTCCTGTACGCCTTGCATACCATGAATCACGCTGCCTGCCGCAAGAAACAAGAGTGCTTTAAAGAAAGCATGGGTCATCATGTGAAATATACCACTGGAGTAAGCACCTACCCCCAGGGCTACGAACATCAGCCCCAACTGACTGACGCTAGAATAGGCCAGTACCTTCTTAATGTCGTTTTGCGTCAGGGCAATGGTGGCAGCTAAAAGCGCTGTGGCCAATCCCACCACCAGCACCAGGCTCTGGCTAAACGGAGCAAGGGAATACAAAATGTTATTTCGTGCCACCATATAAATACCGGCCGTGACCATGGTGGCGGCATGGATCAATGCGGAAACAGGCGTCGGACCCGCCATCGCATCGGGAAGCCAGGTGTAAAGAGGAATCTGAGCACTCTTGCCCATGGCACCAATAAAAAGTAACACGGTGATCAGGGTAATGACCGGAGAACCCATTGCCCTTGTGCCAACCTGAACAAAAACCTGTTGGTATTCGATGCTTCCAAACTGAATGAAAATGAGAATGACGCCGATGATCAAGCCCAGGTCGCCAACACGGTTCATAATGAAGGCTTTGTTGGCTGCATCGGTGTAGTCCTTATTTTTAAACCAAAAGCCAATCAACAAATAGGAACAGAGCCCGACTCCCTCCCACCCTACAAACATCAGGAGGTAATTGGAGCCCATCACCAACAGCAGCATAAAGAAAACAAACAGGTTGAGGTAGGAGAAAAACCGGTTGAAGCCGTCATCTCCCTGCATGTATCCCAACGAATAGACGTGAATCAAAAATCCCACCCCGGTGATGATCAATAGCATCACGGAAGAAAGCGGATCTACCAGAAAACTGATCTTTGCAGTGAAGTTGCC
>DATHFS010000229.1:0-2200 GCA_035317975.1 Cyclobacteriaceae bacterium
TATTCCACTTCCATACTTCCAGTCTTCCACACTTGCTGCGAGCCGTAGGCTCACAGCAAGGTTCCGCGCATAATAACCACGGCTACGGTGAAATAAATGACCAACCCGGTCACATCCACCAGGGTTGCCACAAAGGGAGCGGAGGAAGCGGCCGGGTCAACGCCGAATTTTTTTAACACGATGGGGATCATCGAGCCGCTCAGGGTTCCCCATATCACAATGCCGATGAGGGAAAAGAAAATGGTAGAGGCCACCAGGATATAATGCTCCGTGTAATTAAACCAGTGCAAATTTTGCCACAAGGTGATCCGTATAAAACCAATTGAGCCAAGAATGACGCCCAGGGTAAGGCCTGAAAAAAATTCTCTGCGCATGACATACCACCAATCTTTTATGGTGAGTTCCTTCAATGCCATGGCCCGGATGATCAGGGTTGCCGCCTGCGAGCCGCTGTTTCCCCCGCTGGAAATGATAAGAGGGATAAACAAGGCCAGTACAATGGCCTTTGAAATTTCTGCGTCAAAATATCCCATGGCCGTGGCCGTGAGCATTTCACCCAGGAAGAGAATAACCAGCCATCCGGCCCTCTTTTTCACCAGCGCAAAGAAAGAGGTATGGACATAAGGAAAATCCAATGATTCCAATCCACCGAACTTTTGAATGGCTTTTGTGTCTTGTTGTTCGGCGATATCCAGAACATCATCCACCGTGACCACACCGATCAATACATTATCGCTATTGACTACCGGAAGAGCGACCCGGTCATATTCTTTGAACTTGGCTACCGCATCTTCCCGGCTTTCATTTATTTGCAACGCCACATAGAAACCGTCCAGGATCTCTTCAATTTTTTTCCCGGGATCATTTAATACCAATCTTCTGAGGGGAATATCGTCAATTAGTTTTCCGTCTTTGTCCACGACATACACTACGTTGAGTGTTTCGGAGTCCTGATGCGTGTTGCGCAATAATTCCGTTGCTTCGGCTATGGTCATCTGGATTTCAATGGCCGCAAAATCAGTATTGATAAACCGGGCTACGCTTTTTTCAGGATAGCCAAGAAAATTGAACGTTTCGTTCCTGTGCTGCTCCGTCAGGTATTTGAGAAAAGACGAATGCTCACCGCCTTTGAGCGAGGAGTAAAATTCGAATCGTTCGTCGGATGCGAGGTCATTTAATATGACGGATGCCTTTTCTTTCGATATGCTTCTAATGATTTGTTTTTGTAATTCTTTGCTCAAATACGCAAACGTTTTGGGTTGGGATGGTTCAGGCAGGGCTACAAAGGCCTTGATCGCCGTATCTATTGGGAAGAACGAGATGATCTTTGCAAGCTCGGCAGGGTCCACCACCTTTCTTCCTTTCCCGATGTTCGCCAGGCTGCCGAAATCGCCTTTTGAAATTTTTGTTTTAATCTCTTTCAGGGTCATAAGCCATTTATTCTAAATAAGTGAGATACAATCGGCCAATTTAGGCCAATTAAGAATAAATGTTTCACCTTCTGTCTAATTCTGAAATGTCGATTGTTAATAGGGTATAAAATCAAAAATTAAAAAAATGAAAGAATTCATGTTAGTTTTCAGAAATGCAGGTGTGAACGGCGGTGTAAAGACACCTCAACCATCACAAGCCGAAATTCAGGCAAATGAGAAACAATGGGCGGATTGGATGGGTAGTATTGCGGCGCAGGGCAAATTTGTAGGTGGAACGAGACCCGGCCCAACTGGTAAAACGGTGAAAGCGGGCAACATAATAACGGATGGGCCCTATGCCGAAGTGAAGGAAATATTGCTAGGTACCATAATCGTCAAAGCCAAATCAATGGATGAGGCGGTTGAGTTTGCAAAAGGATGCCCTGTATTGCTGAGCGGCGGTACTGTGGAGGTGCGCGACGTCATACCCGCCACGATGTAACCTTCGTGTATGCTCTTCTCCCGGAAAACCGTCCGGGAGAAGAGTTATTTCCTTTTCATCGACCCACGATAATTCAAGTAAATGATGCCGAAAGCAGGGCTAAAACGTAGGGGTTTACCCTGAACGCTCAGGGTAGCCCCGGGTGACCCATAGGGGCCAGCCCTGCCTTGATTTGCACCATTTTCCAAGGTTTTGCCTGGAAAACCTGCGAAATCTGCTTAAAAAGCCTGATTTGGCCCTGATTTTTCTAAAATCCGGATTTGCTCTGATTCGCCGCAGGGCCTGG
>DATHFS010000230.1:0-4184 GCA_035317975.1 Cyclobacteriaceae bacterium
TGCCTTCCGCAGCACATGGAGCGCTTTGCTGATATGCGCCTCCACGGCCTTGACGGATATGTTCAACTCCGTCGCGATTTGCTGGTATTTCTTTCCTTCAAAACGGTTCATTAGAAATACCGTCTGATTCCGTGGAGCGAGGGATTGAATGGTGCGCTCAATTTTTTTGAATAGCTCATCATACACCAGTATCTGCTGGGGGGAGGGCATACCATTTTCGCAGGAAAGACTTTCTACGTCCCGGGCATCCTGTCCTCTTCCAAATTCCTTGCGAAGGTGTTTCAGCGAGCGGTTTCGCGCCGCTGCAAACAGATAGGCCCGGTAGGAGGAGGCGATTTGAAGGTATAATTGCTTTTCCAGCAGCGAATAGAAAATATCGCCTACGATATCTTCGGCGATTTCCCGAGAATAGACGAACCGCACAACATGACTGCAAAGGGGTTGATAATATTGTTTGAATAGAAGTTCGCAGCCTTTCTGCGGATCATCGTCAAACGTCTTTCGGATAAACTTTTCTTTATCGTCCCAGGAAACGGGCTGGGCAATTTCATGGTTAGTCATTCGCATCCCTGGAAATACGCTGTGATCAGAAGGTTCAAACTTGTATTCGTGCTCCATGGGCGCTGGTTTGGTGAGTTAGGCTTGCGAAAGGTCCTTCTAGTTAAGACCCTTTTCTTCCCTGGAACCCTATAGTCAACCCACCAAAAAGATCAGAAAAATGGTCAGGTGGAGAGTAAAACAATTGAACGGAAACCTGATTCTTTTCCTTTTCCGGACGTCCGCTGCCGTATTTTGCAAGGATAAGTAATCCCTCCATCCAGGGCTATGATCAATGTTTCAGTCGGGCATGATCATCATTATTGAAATTATCTGCCGCCATCCTTAGATTATTGCAATCGGCCCTTGGCGAATACGTAGGGGTAGCGCTTGGTAGTTTGGACTAGTAACTTAGCACGGACAAGAATTTAATTAACGTCAAGATTAGAGTTTCTTATATGACGTCCCTATGGGACTTTTGACGAGGCTGTAGGTTGGTTACCAATATTTCGTCTCTAAGAGACTTCGGTTGAAGTTTGTTATACGGTTATCAATGTTTCGGCTGCCGATCGGAGATTTATTTGAAAGATCAAACCAAATTATCTCTTGCCTCTGCGCCTCCTTTGCGTCCCTGCGCCTCTGCGGTTTAGAATTTTTCACGTGGTACAAGAGGATAGCCGATGTGGTGAATCAGAGCGTTGCTGCTGGTTATCATGAAGCAACCTGGACGCGAACGGACAGCTTCGGCAATAAGGCGTCCCAGGGCATGTACCTATACAGCATCAGGACGAATGAAAGTATTATCGGGGAGAGTACGATCCTGTTGATTATTTTATTTCTGAGACGGCAACGGATTTACTATTGTTCATCCAGGTCTCAACAATATACTTTCCAATGGCTCTGCCCATGACAAGTGCAGTTTCATTGTCGGTACGAAAATGGATGCCGGCATAGAACCGGGAATCAGCACAATCTTGCGCCAGGCGTTGAAACTCTTTTGCATCTTCAGGAAAAAAATATTCGAGTACCGCGCCGGACGTGGCGGCGCCTGCAGCATGACCTGAAGGATAACCGGGGAACGGCGGAGTAGTGATGAGCGGCTTGTAGGTGCTGTCATACTGAAATGGCCTGATTCCCCAATAGGTGTATTTCGCATCAAAGACGGCAATGGCCATATCATGATAGGCTGTATTTAATACGGCGTATATACGCGCTACAGCAGGCGCATCATCTGACATACGATTCTCAAACATTTTCTGGTTAGCCAGGTCGTTCCAGATAGTTCCTCTGCTGGCCCAGTAAAAGGCAGTGGAACGCGAATCAAAAGTCTGTTTGAAATTCTTCAACTCCTTCATTTCACTTTCAAAATCAGGGGGAGGTGCAGGCCTGAACTGATCGGCAGAGCGCAATACCACCAGTGAAAACAAAGGCAGCGTTATACCCATCGGAAACTTGCCAGTCCATTTTTTCGGATCTTTGTTCATGGAACCATTCCATTTTGCAGCAGATCCATCATTCTTTGCTTTTTCAATAATTCGCTTGGCAACCTCTTCACCCAGTTTCCAACCGGCATCAACATCGCTTGGAAATTGTACGCCTGCATCCATACGGGATTGAGAAGCAGCATGTGCCATCTTTAAAATTGAATCTGCTTTCGCAGGAAAAAAATAGGCCAGCATCGTAGCGGCCGCTGCCGCCGTAACGGAATGTTCACACGGGTAGGAATACGTAACCGGCGAATGGACTAACGGTTTGATGGAATGATCCAACCCCTCCGGGCGGGTCCGTTTGTATTTGATCTTTTCTTTCCACGCCAAAATGGTCGCATCATAGATCGCAATGTTCATCCACGATGCGGGGATACGCAGCATCACCGCCGGGCTCTGTTCCACCAATTGAGGAAGAATTTGATTCCACCGGTACGCGGGCGCTCCGGCATCCCAGTATTTTATTTCTCTCATTTTGATTTCATCCACGGTGCTCATCCTTTGCCTGACGGTTTGCAATTCGGCTTTTGATTGAGCACCGGAAGGAGGAGGAGGTACTGCTATTTGCTGAGGATCATCTAAAAGCCATGTTTTCCAATTCGCGGCTTCATACGTTGTTGACGGGCGCGGTACATCACCCTGGGCCATTGCCGTTGCAGCAATAAGCGTGATCATAGTCGAAAGGATAAACTGTTTCATATGTGTATTATTAAAAGGTTAGAATTGAGATTTGCACGGATTCACTTTTACCTATCCCGCTCGATAGGGCAACACAAAATTACCGGATGAAGGAGCGAATCGGAGGCTCCTGTCAATGCACGACGGATCCCGGTATACAAACCGCACGCTTTCGTCAATCACCGCATCCCCGAGAGGGATACGCAGAACAAATTATCCCCTGGTAATTAGGAAAATGGACCCTTCTTTTTTTTGATCGACGCTTCCCTGGTATTGGTTTACCACAACATTGATTCTGTAGACTGAAAAAATTAAAACACAAAGATTTGCCGACCTTTATCATGATAAACAAAAGAAGATGAAAAGATCAATCGATATAAAGAAGGTCCGGTTTTATTTATGGGTTGGGCTCGGTTATTTTTTCCTCGGGGTCTTTAGCATTGTGGGAAAGTATCCCGACCGTTTTTTTTCCGTTCTGTTCAACAATGTGTGGGGAGTACTGTATCTTATTGTTGCCAATTTTACGCTTTTTGAATATGCGGTTCCCTTTGTATTGAAGCGAAGGAAATCTATTATTAATAACATTCTTTTGGGAATTCTGATCTTCTGGGCTTATTTGATCTTGTATTCTTACGGCTCTTATGTCTGGAGGCAAACAGGAATACTGTTGCATATATATGCCTCATTAAAGCAGTTCGACTCCCTTGGTCATTTGCTCGAAAATCAAATGGGCTATAGCGTTGGTTCCGTTGTCCTCTTTGGCATCAGCAGGCACGTTTATAATTACATCAAACTGACGCAAGCCGGGCAACAGTTGCGGATAGAAAAGCAGGCAGCAGAATTGAATTACCTGAGGTCACAAACGAATCCGCATTTTTTATTTAATACGTTAAACAATATTTATTCGCTGGCGAGGGATAAGTCGGACCTCGCGGCAGAGTCCATTGTACGGTTGTCGAAGATATTGCGTTTCATGCTGTATGAAACGGGAGGAGAGTATATCGCGATCGAACAGGAGCTGCAGATTATGAAGGATTATATCGATCTTGAAAAATTGCGGTACGATGAATCGCTGCGGATCAATTTTAACCACGATATTGAGGATATGAAACAAGCGTTATCACCCCTGTTGCTGATGCCCCTGGTTGAAAATGCGTTCAAACATGGTGTTTCAGAAACAAGAAACCAACCTTTCGTTGATATTCATCTGTCGGTAAATAAGAGGGTGTTAACATTCGTTATTAAGAATTCTGCCGACTCCACTTCCGGGGTATCGCCTGTAAAAGAGAACATTGGTCTTTCAAACCTCCGGCGTCAATTGGAATTGCTCTATACGGAATACAATTTATCCGTACAGCAGGGGGATGCTGCCTTTACGGCAACGTTGAGAATTAACCTTGCCAGCCATGTCTGAGATTGGCTGTATTATCGTAGAAGATGAACCGCTGGCAGCGAAAGTGTTAACTGATTACATTGCACAGG
>DATHFS010000231.1:0-3196 GCA_035317975.1 Cyclobacteriaceae bacterium
CCAACCGAACCCATCTGTATTCCAATGGCCAACTGACCGGAACAATACGCCGATATCGAAATGAATAGTGCGGAGAGGAGGATCTTCATAACAAAAGGATTTGGTACGATCTAAAAATAGGAAAAAAACGGAATCGGTTTACCTAAACATTAGGAATTGTCATCAAGAAACATAGCTTTGGCTACAATAACCTTGACCTGATGAACTCAAAATTAAGCTTGTTTTCCTTCCTTTGGATTGCAGCCAGCTTATCATGCCACGTGGTCATCGCGCAGTCCAACTACAAACTATCATTCCAAAGCGCGTCGTATACGTTTTATTGCGGTATTGTTGATGATGCTTTTTTTTATCTGGTGGATGCTTCCGGAAAAAAC
This sequence comes from Cyclobacteriaceae bacterium, assembly GCA_035317975.1. Lineage (GTDB taxonomy): Bacteria > Bacteroidota > Bacteroidia > Cytophagales > Cyclobacteriaceae > ELB16-189. The sequence continues at coordinate 375 of DATHFS010000231.1, forward strand.
CGGCCTATAAAATTTCAGGCAACGGCCCGGGGTGCGTCCATTGAGTATAACGAGAATGGGAAGGTCCGCATCCTTCCATCCCGTGAAGACTTCACTATCCAGGTGTATGGCGAGATGCAGGGAAAACTGTATTGGGTTTCAGATGTACCGGCCAAGTGCAAGGTTCCGCCTCTTGACAATGAGTCTTTTAAGTCCAACCACCCCAACCCGCAAAAAGAATTGAAGAATCCCACAACGTTTTCTGCTGCGGGAAAGGAAGTAGCCAGGAGTCTGGATATTTTTCTCAGTATTCCCGGAGGAGGTATTGACTATTTGAAACAAGGCGAGGGAAATCGGATAGCGCTGGATGTCACCAAAGATGAAAATGATCAATTGCTTCACCACCAATGGGGCGACTATGAACTTCAATCGGAGGATGCAGAAATCAAGAAAGAAGGAGGACAGGTTTTTACCGTCACACCAAAACCCGGTCTGAGGAATTGCAAGGTGAGTGTCATGCTGAAAGATCAGAAAATCGGAGAGGAGACTTTTCGCGTGAGGGAAAAATAAACCATATTGATCAACGCGAATTCAATTATTAGTAGATTTAAGGAAAGGATGTTGTCCAGTGGCTTATTTATGAAGTACTTTTCCCTCCCGATCATTTTCCTCCTTTTTTGCCTACCAGCCGGCGCCCAGAAAGCTCCGTCAAAGCGAGTCATCTCTTACGTTGAACTAAGCGATCCTCTTAACCAGCCCCTTCAAAGACCCGGGTCAGATGTTGCTGAGATCCTGTTCGATGGAGCAAGAAAGGGATTAGTTCCACTTTACCATTTTGATTCTTTCAAAAAACCGCCAGCGCTATTTTCATGGAAACAACTGGACGACAAATTGAAAAAACTGGACCAGCGGCGATTCCGGCCGTGGAAAAAAGACAAGGAGTATCAGGTGGGTGCTGTGGTGAGCGACGGAGGCTATCGCTACCGATCACTCAGCGAAAAGAACACCCTATCTCCCGCAGAAGACTACTATTCCGGGACATGGGAATATTTTCAGCCGACGCATAGAATTATGGGATTGGACTATCAGGAGGATTCCGAAGGAGGGAGACTCCTGAATTATGTTCATTTCTACACCGATGATTTCACCTACGAAGCCTCCTTTAATGGGGCCGATGCGATCAGTTTCCTGAATACCTCCGGGATGTTGTGGTATCGGATCGAAGACCATTTCATGGATCATCTCGCCGGTGATATTTTTCTCTTTGACTACTATGGTCAAAAGAAGGTCTACGATGTCTTTCCTTACCTGGACACCGCAAAACTGCAATTATCGAAGGAAGCTAACAACGGCACCGGAACATTCGTTGGAGTAAGGACGGTCTACATGAACGGAACGATAAGCCAATTCATTTTAACAAAGGAAGAGCATTATGGAGATGAATCCGTCAAGCTGGATACTCTTCCGATCTCCCTCTTGCGGAAGAGTCTGGATAAGGACAGTACAGAATTCTTTTTAATGGGCGATGCCCTTTTGAAACCGGGTTGCCTTCACGTGTCAAGCGTTCATCCAACAGTGGAATTGGATCGTCTGACCACCAATGGGCAACAAACCAAAATCCTGCCGGTCGATACCATCACCTGCATGGTTAGCGAACGATTTGGGCTGAATGACCAGGGAAGCAATCCTGTTGCTCTTGAAAGGAATGCCGGCGATCTGGTGAACCTCATTTATGCCGGGATCGCGGAAAAAAGAATCGATGTCTACTCATCCGACAGTTTAAGCGGAGTTTACACTCCAGGGGAATTAGTGAAACAATGGACTACGGAGCCGGTCCCCGGAGTTTGGGATCCTGCCACTGCGTACCACCCGGAGGACGAAGTATTTTACGATGGAGCGGTCTACGTTGCGACTGAAAATGACGATTCCCGAACGCCTCCGCCAAAAAAACAGAAAAAATGGACCGTCAAGCTGGAGAACGAGGAAATAGTTCAGCCCGATGACATCCAGCAACTTGATTTTGGTTACCAAATCACTTTTACCAACAGCGGCAAATTGGTAAGCAAGGAGGCGGTTTCAATTGGGTTAAGGTGCGCCCATGATTTTAGCTATCGTACCCTGGGATTCGTTAGCGCAGCCGGATTGAAGGAATTTATTTTGATGAGGGATGCCGGCTTGCTGAAACGAATAGCCGGATGGTTCGAAGGAAGGGAAGGGGTTTATCAGGTCCTGAACACCAGCCCACTGAAATACTACAGGAAATGACATCGGCCTTACTTTTTATTTTATTGACGCTCCCCGTTTGTACTTTTTCGCAAGGGATTGAATTGGTCGTGCCGCGATACCACAATGCGGACATCATCAGCATGGACCTGAGCCCCGATGGAAAATTTATCATCAGCGCCGGCAGCGACCAGAAGATTTTTCTGCGCGAGGCTTCGACCGGCAATTACCTGAGAGAGTTTGAAGATTCCCAAATTCGCTCCATACGGTTCCTGGCCGACAGCAAAACATTTTTGATTCATACCTCCAATGGAATCGTGATCCGTGACATTGGCAGTCATGATGTCCGGCAGAAAATAGAGGTGAACGCCGGGTGGGTTTCAACCAACCCGAACAGGAACGAATTCCTTGTATTGAAAGATTCGATACTTTCCATTTATCGGGAAACCGGAAGTGTCTACCAGGCAACAAGGACCTTGACCACCCCATCCCGCCCAAGATCCTGCAGCTATTCGCAGGGCGGCCAAAAACTTGTTATCAATGACGGGCTGGTTAAAATTGTTGATCTGGCAAGCGGAAGATTTACTACGATTCCGCTGGAATCGATAAATCCTGATTCA
>DATHFS010000232.1:0-2642 GCA_035317975.1 Cyclobacteriaceae bacterium
AAATGTTTCGTTGATGGAAGGCAATCCATCGATATCCAGTTGTCCGGCAATCTGAGTCGTGCCGATCCCGATGTGCATGTGATGATAGGTGAACCGCGCCACTTTGCCATCGAGGTTACCCGTCAGGTGAAGAGGCTGGCCAAGCGCTTCTGCCCCCGGGGCAAAGAGCGCTAAGTCGGCAGGATGGATTACGGTGCCTTTGAGCTTGGCGCTGAAATTGACTTTGTTGTTGAAATCACTGAAGGAAGCGGGACTCTGATAACGAAAGACAACGGAGTCGGTGATAACGCTCTGTCCTGCTTTCAGATTCATGCCCAGAAATTCCATCCCCGTTTTGGAATAACGGAAGAATGTTTGCAATTCTTTAATGTCCAGTTTAGTCTTTAGTTCGGTGGCGACCAGCGTCCGTACTTGAAGTTGAATAGTGTCCCCGATCACTTTGAAATCCTCCACTTCGCCATCCGGTACGCCGACCCGGAAGTGGTAGTAGTCAAACCCCTGCCGGATCGAGTCGCGGTCTGTGTTATTATAAGAGAAAGCAGATTGGTCCAGAACAATTTCGCCAATATTTATTTTTGGACTTGCTCCGCCTGTACCACTGGAAGCAAATTGCTTGTTGATTTCTGCAATGAATAAATTAATGTTAAGGTCTTTGGTGGTGTCGGTTTCGGGTAGGGTGACTAAATTGACCTGGCCGCCGTGCAGGGTGGCTGCGTCGAGATTGATGTCGTGATGACTCAACAGCGTGCTAAGTTCAAAGTTGACCTGGAGCCGTTCAGCCGCAATCATCAGGTTTTTGGCCGGGTCAAGAATCCGTAAGCCTTCGATTTCCAGCCGGTCGTACCAGACCAGATAAAACTTATCGTAGGTGATCTCAAAACCCGAGACCGCGGTGAAGCCGCGCATCATGCGACTGGTCAGCGCCGTCTGCACACTGGGAAATTGCAGTAAGGCAAAGGAGGCTACAAGGAATACGACCAGAAAATAAAGACCGTTGAGAATTATCTTCCTGCACCACCAGTAAAACCGAAATTTGATAACTTGCCAGTTCATTCATTCAAAAATGCTTCCGCTGATCCTAGCCATTGAATCTTCCTGCGATGAGACCTCGGCGGCCATTGTACGCGGCGGCAAGGTACTTAATAATGTTACAGCCTCGCAAAGCGTGCACCGGAAATATGGAGGCGTGGTGCCCGAATTGGCCTCCCGCGCGCATCAGCAGAACATTGTCCATGTAGTTAACGAAGCGATGACATCGGCAGGTATAGAAAATACCGAATTGAATGCGATTGCCTTCACGCGGGGCCCCGGATTGATGGGTTCGCTATTGGTAGGGGTCTCCTTTGCCAAAGGAATGGCAATGGCACTCGGAATTCCGCTTATTGAGGTAAATCATATGGAAGCCCATGTGCTGGCCCATTTTATCGAGGAACCTCATCCCGCGTTTCCATTTCTTTGTCTCACGGCCAGCGGGGGCCATACACAAATTGTGCTGGTCAAGGGGTACGACGATTTGAACATCTTGGGTGAAACACAAGACGACGCCGTTGGCGAAGCATTCGATAAAGCGGCAAAGATACTCGGATTGCCTTACCCGGGAGGACCGCTGATCGATGAGTTGGCCCGGCAGGGAAATCCGCTTGCATTCAAATTCGCCGAAACGGTAATGCCCGGATTAGATTTTTCATTTAGCGGGATCAAGACTTCTTTTCTTTATTTTCTCCGTGATGAGAAAGCCAGGGACGCGGAGTTTGTTGATAAAAATCTGAACGATATTTGCGCAAGCCTTCAACGACAGTTGATCAAAATGCTGTTGGATAAAATTGAAAAAGCGATCAAGGAAACAGGAATCCGGGAGATTGCCATTGCCGGGGGAGTGTCTGCCAACTCCGGGCTGCGGACCGAACTGCAGCGTCGCGCACAAAAATCAGGCTGGACTATTTTTATTCCGGATATTCAATATTGTACTGACAACGCAGCCATGATCGCGATCGCTGCCCATTTCAAGTTTTTGAAAAATATATTTTCCGACCTTGGGGTGTCACCGGTACCGAACTTGGCGATTGGTAAGATTTAAATGAGGAATAATTCTAAATTAACAAATGAAGTCAGTTTTTAAACCCGGGGACAAGAAGGTTTACAACAGAGTAGTGACGGAGGCAGACCTGGCTTCGTTTAAGGGCGAAGCGTTGCATCCGGTGTGCGCTACATTCTCGCTGGCACGGGACTTTGAATGGTCTTCTCGTTTGTTTTTTATAGAAATGAAAGAGGAGGACGAAGAAGGGGTGGGTACGTTTTTGAGTATTGACCATAAAAGCCCGGCATTTGTAGGCGAACAGATCCTCTTTACTGCGACCGTGCTAAAGATCCGTGACAATGAATTGACGTGTTCCATTGAAGCCAAGATCGGTGCCCGGACCATCGCCGTTGGAACAACCGGACAAAAGATGTTTAAGAAGGAAAAGTTGAAACAGATTTTTCGGAGGGTTGATTAACCTCTGCGCCTACCTTGCGCCTCCGCGTCTCCGCGGTGAAAAAGACCAACTATGAACAAGGAACGATTTTCAAACACCATCAACATCCGAAACCGTCAGGCGTCCTACGAATATGAGTTACTGGATAAATTCATATGCGGAATGGTA
>DATHFS010000233.1:0-2981 GCA_035317975.1 Cyclobacteriaceae bacterium
ACAACATTGCCAATCAAAGCGATGGTACCAGCCGTTATCTGCCGATTGTTCCTTATCCTTTTGCTTCCTATATGCAAAAGGACTTCCCTGAGATCGAGAGCACGCTCAGGATGATGGACATGTACGGGGAACTCCTTTTCGAGGCTAAGGATAAAAAAATGATGGAAGCCAATGGGCTATTTGCCGAGCCTACTGTGTTCGACATGTTAACGCTTAACGTAGTTTCGGGAAACGCTTCGGATGCGCTGACCAAACCCGGCACGATAGCTTTGTCATCGTCCCTCGCCAGAAAATATTTCGGTGATCGCAATCCGATCGGGGAGACCATAAAGGTAAACAACGAGGTGAACGAGATTACAGCGGTCTTTTCAGATCCTCCGCGCCATTTGCACATGAAGATCAATTATTTAATTTCCTTTTCCAGCACCGGCTGGCAGACCCGCTTTGAGACTAACTGGCAACGCCAACAATTGTTTACGTATCTAAAATTGAAGCCGGGCACCAATGCCAAAGCCCTTGAAGACAAGTTCAAGCCCTTCGTTGAGAAATATGCTTACCCAACGATTCAGCCCCAGGGAATAACGTATGTTCCATACCTGCAAAATATCAAGGATATTCACCTGAACTCTTCCCACTTTGAATGGGATGTCGCTCAGCACGGCAATGCACAAACGGTTTACGTATTGGCCGGAACAGGCATCCTGATCCTGATCATCGCCGCCCTCAACTTCATCAATTTGTCCACCGCGCGGGCGGTGAAACGAATAAAGGAAGTTGGCGTCCGCAAAGTAGTAGGGGCGCATCGCCGGCAGCTTGTTCAGCAGTTCATTGTCGAGTCCTTGTGCATTACGTTTGCCGGCTTACTGCTCGCTTTATTGACCGTAGAAATTGCCCTCCCCGGGCTCAATGCGTTTTCCGGGAAAGAACTGGCGCTGCCTTTCACTCCGTTCCTGACCGGATCTATATTCCTGTTCTGCTGCCTGCTTGGCTTCGTTGCGGGAAGTTATCCCGCCTTTTATCTCTCCGGCTTCAAGCCTGCCACCGCCTTATACAATAAAGAAGGAAGCGCCAAAGGCACTGCCTTATTTCGTCAGGGTCTGGTGGTGCTGCAATTCATGTTTTCTTTCTTTCTCATTACCAGTGCCATGATCGTTGTCTCCCAGCGCGACCTTCTTCTCAACAAGGACCTTGGCTTTGACAAAGAACAACTTGTTATGATCCCCCTTCGTCATGCTCAGCTGAAAAACCAGGAATCTACCAAAAGGGAATTTAGCAATCACCCCAATGTGGTCAGTTCAACGATCGGATTTGGGGTTCCGGGCGACATCGCTGCAGGGGATGGTGTCATTGATCCCGCAACAAAAACCAATTTGCCCACCACGCTGTACTGTGTCGATTATGATTATATAAAAACGATGGGCATGCATATTATAGCCGGTCGTGATTTCTCGCGCGATTTTCCTTCTGATGAAACCAAAGGATTCATCCTGAATGAGACTGCCTTAAAAGTTTTCGGGTTTGGATCACCGGAGAAAGCGATCGGCCATGGGCTCGACTGGAAACAGTGGGACAACAACGATTCATTGAAAAGGGGTGTTGTGATCGGCGTTGTGCAAGACTTCCACTTTAAAAGCCTGCGTGAAAAACTCACCCCGGTAGTCATGCAGATTTATCCATCGGCATCCTGGAAGATCGTGCTTCGGATCAAACCGGATAATATGCCTGCAACACTCGCTCATCTCAAGAGCACGTATGAGCGGCTGGATCCGGAATGGGCTTTCACGTACAAGTTTGCCGACGAGAACTTTGACGAAATGTACCGGAGCGAAGAAAGACTTTCAGTCCTGTTCACCATTTTCACAGGCCTGGCTATTGCCGTTGCCTGTCTCGGATTATTTGGCCTGGTGGAATACAGTGTTCACCAGCGCACAAAAGAGATCAGTATCCGCAAAGTGTTTGGAGCCAGTATCAAATCACTCCTTGTCCTCCTTACACGGAACTATTTCGGATTGGTCCTGACTGCCTTCGTTGTGATCATCCCGGTCAGCTATTATGCCGCCCAACAGTGGCTCACTAATTTTGCTTACCACATCACGGTGAGTCCATGGATGTATGGGAAGGCCTGCGGATTGATCCTGTTGATCACGATTGTCACGGTAAGCTTCCAATCGTTAAAAGCGGCCTGGACTAATCCGGTTGAGTCTTTGCGAACTGAATGATCTTTCCCGCAGATCACCCACCTACGCGAGGCGCTCTGACTACGCTGAGGCAGCTTCGTCAGACACAGTTCGGTGGGCAGGCGCAGATTTACGCAGAATAAAAACAGCGAGATCCACGGGAAAAAAAAGCATTACAACTTGATTGAAACCTGAAAATATGTTCAAAAGCTATCTTACATCCGCCTTTCGCCACCTCACTAAAAATAAGGCCTATACCGTTTTAAATGCAATCGGCCTTTCTGTCGGGCTGGCTTGTTTCACCCTCATTGGGTTATGGGTGAAAGACGAATTGAGCTACGACCGGTTCCATACCAACGCCGACCGGATCTATCGTGTAGGTGGAATTTTTACCGATGAATCCGGCAAGTTTGATCAAGCCGTCACTCCTCCCCCGCTGGCCCAGGCCCTCGTGAATGATTTCCCTGAGGTGGAAGATGCCGTCAGGCTCGATCGGAATGATGCAACAGTACGTTTTGGGGACAAGCAATTCATCGAAGACGACATCCTCCTTACCGATCCTTCCTTCCTCAGGATATTCACATTTAAGCTGAAGGCCGGCGATCCTCGCACAGCCCTCAACGATCCGTATGCAATCATCCTGAGTGAAAGCATGGCCAAAAAATACTTTGGCGACGATGATCCCCTTGGCAAACTTATTACACTATTCCGGTATGATCCCGATGGTCAGGGCAAGGAATACAACGTTACAGGCGTGATCGAAGATTGTCCATCCAATTCACAATTTCATTACAATTTCCTGGT
>DATHFS010000234.1:0-7740 GCA_035317975.1 Cyclobacteriaceae bacterium
CGTTCCTGTATTTTGTCATAGTCATCCAGAAAATCGGACACCTGTCGTGACAGGAAATAAACGATTGTAAAAATGACCAGGAGAGAAAAAAACATGGGAATGAGAATGGAGAAAATCCGGTTAATTTTCATTCTCCGGAAAAAGCTTTTGGCCGGTAAGAGGAGTACGGAAAGCAAAATCGCGAAAAACAAGGGTATGAGGATACCCTGACCCAGGTAAAGAATAACGCCAAGAATGGACAGACTCACCAGATTAAAGGCAAGTCTCTTATAGAAGGGTGTGGTATCAACAACAGCGCTCATAAATTAAAACCGTTCATGCAAAAAAATAGAGTCCCCCTTCACGCTGATCGTGAATACATAGAAGAATGGCAGTCTCTTTTAAGAGAGTATACCAGCGGATGCGTTAAATCCTTCGCCGGTTTCCACCGGTAATGTTCAGCAGAACGGCGATCACCGCCAGGACTAATAAGACATGGACCAATCCACCCGCTGCATACCCTAAGAAGCCAATAAGCCAGGCGATCAGGAGGATCACGGCGACGATGTATAAGGAACTTTCCATATTGATTTGTTTTATCGTGTTCTGATGGATAGGCACTAAAATAGTATGCCACGAATACCGGCGACGGAATGACAGCATAGGATTGGTTTCGTGGCCCGGATTGGGGAATTCCCTCTACACCGGCCGGGCGGAACGTCCACAAAATAGAAAAGCCATGGCCATTACAGCCACAGCTTTTCGTTACTACCCCAATCTTAATTAGCTCAGTTTTTTCTCCAACTCCTGTATTTTAGCCTCGGCTTCGGTGTTCCCTAGCGAGTAGGAGAGTTTATATAATTCTAATGCTTCACGTCTTGTTTCTTTCTTTTTGCGCGGTGCAAACTTGGTCCGGTTGGCAGCAGTCTCAAGGGCCTGTGCTTCGGCAAAATAAAGATTCGCGACCTTTATCCTGTTTTGATCATTGATGTCCTGGACCAGTCCTTCCAAAGAAGCCACATCGGCCTTCTTCAGTTTGATCACTTCATCTTTACTCGATATGATCGAATCCTTCTGGTTTACATTCGCAAACAGGGTTTTGTTCTGCTCACGCAGATTAACCACATCCATTTGCAGCGCGACAATTTCCTGCGACCGTGCTTCCAGATCGGTTTTGAGTCTCCGGATGGTGGCCGAGGAAGCGCCCTTTGAATTCTTCAGGCTGGTTTCCATGGCAACCAGTTTTGCCTGCGAATCTTTAATATGGGTATTGATATCCTGTAACCGGCTGATATAGTCAGCGTAGGAAATCCCTTCCACAATTTTGGTACGTAAGGCATGGCGATTGGCATCAATGGAATCAAGCATGACCCCTACCTCGTTCATGGTCACTTCCGCTTTCTTACTTTCATTCAGTGCATAGCTGAGGGAGTCGACCTTTAGTTGAAGATGAGCCCGCTCTTTTGTGCCGCAGCTAAAAAGGGCGGCTGCCGCGCCAAATACGAAGATGTATGTTTTCATTGGTTTTGGATTTAAGGATGCTTACTTTTTGCTTTTTCTACTGAATCAAGGATCTCTTGCTTCGATTTCCCGAGTTTCACTTGTAGACGTCCAAATAGTTCATCTTCAGCGCCCTCAACATAAGTGAGGTCGTCGTCGGTAAGTTCAGCATACCGCTGCTTCAATTTGCCCTTTATGACATTCCAGTTTCCTTTTACTTCAGTTGAGTTCATTGCTTTAATTGTTTTGTATATCAAACCATATTAAAAAAACAATGCCATCGGTGAAAACGGTTGGAATGAGGTAATGGCTGGAATGAAGGGGGAGGAGTTGGGTACATTAATACCCGTTCAACGTGTAATAATGGGACATCTTGCCGAGCCCCGAGGGGCGGAATATATCACCGCAGGGTGAGGCCCTGCACATAACCGAACATGAAAATTCAGCCCTGAAAGGGCGAAATAAAAACTCAAGGCAATGTGAATGGATTCCGCCCTTTCAGGTTCAGGGCGTATTGGTAATTAGGTACGGTCCACTGAATACGGATTACCAATTCAGGAGCACTTACAGGATAGTGCAGATGCGTTTATATTCACGCCTTGTGGCCACCGTGTTGGCCCGCATCCTTTTTACCGACTCCTCACTCCACGCATTTTGTGCGGTTGTGGCCGTCTCTTTAAGATCTAATTTTATCATGTTTTGATACTCCGTCAGTTCCTTTCGGGCACTTTCCAACTTCTGTCTTCTTGCCACCCGCGCTTTTTTAATCCGGAGATCAAAAATTTTCAATGATTGGCTGATCGAATCGCGTAGTTGAGTCATTTCATCGGAAATGATCTTCCGTTCCAATTCGACTCTGACGGAATCACCTGATTGCAGTCGTTCGGTTTGAGCGAAGCCTAAACCGCATGCGACCAGTACAATTACTAACGATATCGTCATTGTTTTCATACTTTATTGCCCGCCGATTTCTTAGGAACCTCTGCAAGTCTTTGTTTCAGGTGCTTTAAGGACGTAGCGGTCTGCCCTGTGATATCACGCTTCTTGTTCTCGTCATCGACCGCCCTGGGCTTCTTGAAAAGCGGTGTTCCCGGCTTGCGCTTGCCTTTTGGCAATGGGCTGGCTCCATGGTTAGTATTCTCTTTACGTACCATACTCTTTTTTTATGTATAACTACCAAATCCATGCCAGGCGACTTCAAATCCCTGCCACCGGAGCCGTGCCTTTTTGCTTCCGGTGCCCATTGCCTTTTCCATGATAAACTGATTTGACTCCGGAAAAAACGGATTTCCACCAGTAGTTGAAAATACCTCGTTGAGAATCCCGGACCATTTGGATGGACCCTGTCCTCTTTTCGCGCGTATCACTTTTATCCAGATCGTCTTTGACGAACATATTTACCAGGAAGGACACCAGTTTGTTCTCCAGGATTTCCTGATTCTTTTTAAGACGGCGTACTTTCAGGTTGGTATACGACAATTCCACCTCTCCATCCGAGCGGTACTCATTGTATTGAAAGTGGAACTTCATTTCCTGCATTTCGCCAGACTCGAATTGAGCGTGGGCGACCGCCACCATCATGGGGTTTATTTCCGGCATCGAAAAATTGGAAAGGGACCCTTTCACGGTATAGGGCTTTTGCGCTTCGGCCGGGCAGGTAAACGTTGCGTTCAAATCGCCCGAATTCATAAAGCGGGTATGGATGCGCATCGTGGCGCCTTGCGATGAGGTATTGGAAATGTTAGTTATTCCTGCCTGGAGTCCGTTAAAAAAAACCTTACCCGACGCCTCTCCCTTTTGAGGGAATTCCTCATAGGAAACATAACTATCGGAGACAGCAAGCGTATCGATTTGTAATTGAAAAGGCAGTTCTTGCAAAAAATGAACAGGCAGCACGGTCGCCGTTCTTGTTTCACGCGGAATACGTTTGTCGCGAAATGCTTCCAGCCTGAAACGCAGGTTGACCTGGTGTACTGCATAAGAAGACGGCCTGCCGGGTTGTGTTTTGCCTATTTCGAATCCGGTTGCCTGGATAACCGGTATGGAACAACTGAACTGATCGATTTGGCGGCCAGCCCTTCTTGCAAATTCTGCCTTGTCATACAATGGACTGATCTGGATGGAATCCGCGTTAAGAATTTTTTCAACATCGCTATACCGTGCTTGCTTTATGGTCATGTTGTAAGAATGGGTCGGAAAGCTGGCCTTCACGTCAGAGGCCATAACTTCGCCGATTGTCCAGGTGGGTGACCCCTTATTTATAAAGTGAATGCTTAAATTCCTCGAATCCAGGCTGAGATGTACGGTTGCTATGCTTCCGTGTGAGGTACTATCGATAAGCTCAACTGCGCCTGAATCGATCCTCAGCAAGCCGATCCGGATCCCTTGAATGAAATTCTCTTTCGTCTCCTTTTGCCTCGCCGGCATCCTGAAATCATTCATAGCACGGAGGGCGGGATGGTCCAGGAAGATGGCATCAAAATGTAATTCATGTTTGAGCAACAGGGGAAGGAACTTGATCCCCTTTAACGATGCCGTTGGAATGGTCGCGCCGGCAAAGGAAAGGGAGTCCTTCGTACCATTGACTTTCACTTCCAATCCCGTGATGACTACAGTTTGCTTCCACCAATCGGTTTTCATCGAATCGTACTGAACCAGAACACCTTCCAACCGAAGGACTTCAAGTTGACTTATAATTGCTTTTTCGATTCGTGAAAAAATGATCGCCCTTCCTATGAAATACACCGGGACGACAAGGATGACAAGCAGAAGGGCAAAGAGGGACCTTCTGCTTTTTGTCGTTTTCGTCCTGTCTCTCTTTTCTTTCATTTGATGCGACAACGCGGTTCAGGCTTGAATCAGGGAATAAAGGCGCCTACCGCAAGGTTCTTTCCCCTGGAATACTTGTTTCTTGGGCTTTCCTCATTGAGTTCATGCATTTCCTCATATGCCTTCCTCAATGATTTCGGGACGTCGCCATGATAGTTTATTTTGAAATAGGAAAATCCATTGAAGGGAATGCCATCCTCATGGGGATGCATGGTGATTTGTTTTTCCGTACCATTTGAGACAAACAAGGATCGAAACTCCTTTTCCCGTTCCTTCACCAATTGCGCATATTGGGCATCCACTTTGGCGCGCCCGACGAAATTGTTACACTTTTCCTGAATGGTAAACATCACTGTATCGGGTACACCTCGCTTCAAGACGTGTATGAACGACGGGTCCTTGATAGACATGTTATCGACTACCACAGAGTCGTCCCGGGTGAAGGCCCCCGAAGGTTTGGAATGAGTTAACAAAAAGTACTTTTTCTTCGCCTCGAAAAAGAGTATGTACTCCTTTTCCTTTGAAGCATAGGATTTGGGGAAAACCGCAAGGGATGCCTCCGTGTTTTTTTCAAGAAAGCGGGCCGCCCTTTCAACAAACCTTTTCTGCTTGGGTCGCAGACTGCGCTGCCGCATATCCCATTTCAGGGTCAGTGCATTCTCAATTTCATTTTCCAGATTTTTGACCGTCACCCCGTAAGGAATTGTCGGAGGTTTAATGAAAATGTTTTCAATGACGTCCTTAATGACATCGGCCAGGCGAAAGTGGGGATCTTTCAGGTTGCCGCTGATCGGAATTTCATAGTCGATCACATTGCCCCGTTCCCGGACAAACGACATGATCAACGGCAGGGGAAGCCTTTTAATATCCCTGTTTTTCACCCGCTTTGTCAACCGCGGGTCGATGACCATTAAGTGGTTGACACTTTTGATCTCACCATTCCTCACGTTCCACACCCCCTGGAAATTAATGGTTCCCCTGTCCATGGGAAATGACGTATAGGAAATCAGGTAGGGATTAAACACCGTGGCCGGTATTTTATCAAGTTGATACACCATATCAAAATCGCCGCTGTCTTTTGGGTTGATGCTGAGTGTTACGGCCAAGTCCCCATAAGGCTTTATTCCCGATTTAACATACATCCTCACCCTGCGGTTATTCTTATCAATCGAGTCGGCCCGAAGGGTAAGGGCATTCGCATCAATGGTGAATTGTTCGCTCAGGGAAAAATCACTGTATCTAAAATCACCTTGTGTAACGGCGAGCGTGTTAATCCGGTAGCGACTCTGAAAGAAGTCCCTGGCCATCGTTTTAAGGTAACGGCCGATCTCGATAACCAGGTTAAACCTGCCGGGTTGGGAGGTGACGTCCGAAATATTGGATCCATTCTTCCCAAATAACATTTCCAGGTTATTTAACGAATCAAACTTTTCATATTTAAGAAAAGGGTGACTGAGCGTGATGGAATCAAATAGAAACTTCTGATTGATCGGGCTCAACTCATCGATCACCATGACGAATTTATCGAAGGCGGCATAGTCCACTTCTGTCGTTTTTCCCAAGTGAAAATCCCTCAAACACAATCGCCCCGTCATGCGGACGCTATCCGTGTTCTTCAGATTTCCATTGGCTTTTATGCTGGCATCCAGCTGGGCGGAGAACATTCCATAGTTGATCAATTCCCAGAGATACTGCCGGATAATTTCCAAATCAAAATTCCGAACCGTAGTCGCCAGGCGGAAATTCTGGTTCTTGGTGTTGATGGTGAAATCGCCTTTCATCCCTCCTTTTCCATTTTGCGACAGAAAAGAAAATGAGGATGCAATCGTATCGGCATTCCACCGGACGCCGGAACTTTCAACGTTCAGGTCCCTGATAACATAGTAAATGGGAATCACCCGTTCCCGGTAATAGAATTCCCCGTGCTTTATTTTGACATTCAAAACATTTATATGAACCGGGATCCGTGCCGAATCCAATGAATCCGGGGCGAATTTTACCAACAGATCATTGAAATTGAAGGCCTCCTTGGTTTGAATAACCATTCCCCGCGGCTGGTTGATGGTGAGTTCGGATATTTCGTATGTTTTTGAAAACAGTTTCAGCATCTCAAAATCGGCGCTTACACCCTTGGCGGTAAAGAATAATGTGTCTTTGGACGACTCATACACCTTGACATTGCTGAGATGGACAAAACCGGTAAAGGGATTGACGTATGCCCAATCGAGGGTAATTTGTCTCCCTGTGTATTGCTCATCGTATTTCTCGACCAGGTATTTTGCAATCGGGGATAGGCACAAAATGACAAGCACAACGATACCGATGACCGTACTGAACAAGGCCAGGCAAACCCTTTTCCATTTCTTGTTTGCGATTTTCAATTTCCGGAACATTATGAAATAGACATGCCACTAAGGCTGCCCCACTTTTCACATGAAACCGGATGGTGATGAAAATTCAGCGTGTACTAATTTCAACATAACGCCTCATGGAGGATCGGCAAGGTCGGATAGGAGGAGTCCGGCTAGTGATGGGAAGCCCTGCACTTTTACCTAACTTCTCTGGTTATATTGTAGAATAATCTCTACATCATGATTTGACTTCCATTCGAAATCCGGGTTGGAAATTTTGTGGGATTCAACGAAGCAAAATAATATTATCCTGATTATCAATGTGTTACGTCTAGTTAAGCTCATTATGGCCTTCCGATTGCCAGATGGCCCCTTTGTTGAAGGTTGGATGAATTTAGTGTTGCCAGAGAACGTTTCCTGATGCCCTTAACAATGGCGACTGTAAGTTTCATGCGTTTATTCTTTTATTTTTTTTCTTTCTAAATTGACCATCCTGCCGCGAGGAGGAGGTATTTACCGCTGTTTTAAGAAAAATGCCCATGCAAAAAATATTGGTTATTGATGATGATCGCGACATGCGCCTGGTGTTGGCCAAGTACCTGTTGAAATTTAATTATCAGGTAATCGAGGCAAGCAGTGGGAAAAGCGCTCTGGATGTGCTGGAAAAAGGCGAGCCTGATCTGATCCTTTGTGATTTTAAGCTGGGGGATATGGATGGCACGGCCTTGCTAACAAAAATCAAAGAAAAGTACGCTCATATTCCCGTGATCTTTATCACCGGGTATGGCGACATAAAAGTCGCGGTGGAAGTCATGCGGTTGGGGGCATACGACTATGTAACCAAGCCATTATTTCCTGAAGAAATCCTTCTTACGATACGGAAAGCGCTTGCAAAAAAGGAGGGTCCGGAAATTTCGGTTCTCCCCATGCCGATTGAAAAAAGTCAACATGCGCCCGAGTTGTCCGGCCAATATATTTTTGGAGACACCGTGGTTTTCACTACCCTTCTCGAGCAGATCAAGAGAGTGGCGCCTACCAACTATAGCGTAATTATTTACGGAGAAACCGGAAGAGGGAAGGA
>DATHFS010000235.1:0-3179 GCA_035317975.1 Cyclobacteriaceae bacterium
AATAGACGTTGTCGAAAAACACAAGTTTGGCGTTGTGCTTCTTGCATGCCTCGATCACATTGCTCATGATCAGCGGCCATTGTTTCCTCCAGATAGCAGTATTGTACGTCAATCCTGCGGTGAGGTAAACCACTTCCGAACCTTCTACTGCTGACGAGGTCTGGTCCTTATCCAGCAAGTCAGCGGATCTCAATTCGTCCGACGGATTGACTTTTTTCGGATGGCGGCTTACCAACCTGATTTTATTTGTGTAGTGAGGAAGCGCCTTTGCTACGTTGCTGGCAATGACACCATTCGCTCCTAATATAGTTTGCATTGATTTTAATGGTGACGTAGTTAGACGTTTAAAACATTGATTTATGTTGATTCAAGGTGATCGGTGATCAGTAATCGGTAGACCTGCTGTTCATTGAAATCTGAGAATAGTATTACTAAATACCGAAATTCTACCGATCACTGATTACCGATCACCGATCACCATTTCCCCGCCGCGGTACCGGATCATAACCACTGGTCCCCCAGGGATGACACCGGGCAATACGTTTTGACCCAAGCCAAATTCCTTTGACAACTCCCCATTCCTGAATCGCTTCAATCGTATACTGAGAACACGAAGGTATATGACGGCAGTGCGCACCCAATAGGGGGGATATACTACCTTGGTAGAGTCGAATCGGGAGGATGAAGAGTTTCTTTAACACAATGTTCAATTTAAGATTCGGGGCATCCATCAACTTCATTATTCTACATTCATCATTCATTATTCAAAATTTGAATTTTGAATGTTGAATAAGGAATAATGAATTAAGAAGTGCGTGAAAAAGCTTCAATCCTGTTCTGCACTAATTTTAAATTTTAAACCTTGAATTTCAATTATTCAATCACATACGACATTTCCCCATCCTTCCCATCCATCAATTGCACTCCGAGCGCTTTAAGATCATCCCGTATTTTGTCGGAGAGGGCGAAGTTGCGGTCCAGGCGCGCTTTCTTTCTCAACTCAATTAAAACGGTAATCGTTCCGTTAAGAAGTTCATCGCTCTGTTCTTTTTCTTCTTTCAGGCCGAGAACATCTTCCATGAAGCCGATGTACGTGTTTTTGAAATGATCGAACGTTGTCTTATCCACCTCGGACCATTTCAGGTTACCGGATTTAAGGTCGTTAATGCGCGAGGACATTTCAAACAGTACCGCCAGTGTTTTGGCCGTATTGAAATCATCGCTCATCTGAACGAAACATTCTCCGGCAAGGCCATCGAGTTCGGTGGCCAACTCCGACTTTTCTGCCGTTCCCCCCGGGTGTTCGAGTTTCCTGACGGTGACAAGCGCATTGGCCAGTCGTTTGAACCCCTTTTCGGCCGCACTCAAGGCATCGTTGGAAAAATCCAGCGTACTGGAATAATGTGATTGCAGCATAAAAAAGCGCACCGCCATCGGACCATAGCCGCGGTCCAACAGAGGGTGGCTGCCGGCAAACAATTCCCTCGGCAAGAAAGAATTGCCAAGCGACTTGCTCATCTTTTGCCCGTTGACGGTGAGCATATTGGAATGAAGCCAATAGTTCACCGGACTTTTTCCGGTCGCTGCCGTGGCCTGGGCAATCTCGCATTCATGATGCGGGAATTTCAGATCCATTCCCCCGCCATGAATGTCGAACGTCTCGCCCAGGTATTTTGTACTCATCACGGTACATTCAATGTGCCAGCCGGGGAACCCTTCGCCCCACGGTGAAGGCCAGCGCATAATATGATGAGGGGAAGCTTTTTTCCATAGCGCGAAATCAATTTTTTCGCGCTTCTCATCCTGGCCGTCCAGCGCCCGCCCGCTTTCCATCAGTTCTTCAATATTGCGACCGGAGAGGATGCCATAGTGATGAGACTGATTGTATTTTCTTGTATTGAAATAGACCGATCCATTCACTACATAAGCCAAGTCCTTTTCCAGCAGCTTTTTTGTGATTTCGATTTGTTCGACAATGTGCCCGGTTGCCCTGGGTTCAATGCTGGGCGGGAGAATATTAAATTGTCCCATTACCGTATGAAAACCGTCGGTATAATTCTGGACGATTTCCATTGGTTCCAACTGTTCCAGGCGGGCCCGCTTGGCGATCTTGTCTTCCCCCTCGTCAGCGTCGTTTTCAAGGTGGCCAACGTCGGTAATGTTGCGCACATACCGCACCCCATAGCCGAGGTAGGCGAAGTAACGGGAGACAATATCAAACGTCAGAAACGTGCGGACGTTGCCCAAATGAACATCGTTGTACACGGTCGGCCCGCATACGTACATTCCTACACGGCCTGGATGAATGGGTACAAAATTCTCTTTCTTTCCGCCCAGGGAATTGGTGAGTTGGACCGGGTATTTTTCGAACAGCGCCATCTAAAGTGTGTTGAGGTGTTGAAGTGTTAACGTGTTGGAGTGTTAAAGTGTTGAAGTGTTGAGGGGTAAAGTGCGAAGGTAGGAAAACATTACGAACCCAGGCAAGCCACCACTTTAACACTTCAACACTTCAGCACGTCAACACTTTTTTTACTATTTTTGAATTTGAGGGGAAAATTAAAACGATAATTATTGATATGTTCACCGGTATAATTGAAACCCTCGGAGAGGTCATTTCTATAAAAGAGGAAGGCAGCAACAAACATTTCGAGATCGGTAGTACGATCAGCCAGCAATTAAAAGTCGACCAAAGCATATCATACGATGGCGTTTGCCTGACAGTCATTTCGGTTGGCAGCGATTTTCATGGGGTGGTAGCGGTTCACGAGACATTGTCTAAATCAATTTTGGGAAACTGGAAGGTAGGGGACAGGGTCAATCTCGAGCGGTGCCTGGTTGCCAACGGCCGTTTTGACGGTCACATCGTTCAAGGCCATGTGGATCAGACAGGGGTTTGCACTTCTGTTGTTGATGAAAACGGAAGCTGGCTTTTTGATTTTGAATACGATCCGAAGCCGGGCAATATCACCGTTGAAAAAGGATCTATTGCCGTGAACGGCATAAGCCTCACCTGTTTCAATTCGCATGATCGTGGTTTCACCGTTGCCATCATCCCCTATACGTACGAGCACACCAATTTTAACCGAATTCGTCCCGGTGCGATAGTTAATCTTGAATTTGATATCGTGGGGAAGTACGTCAAAAAACTGATTGGTTCCCGCTGATCTCGCAGAGTTACG
>DATHFS010000236.1:0-3581 GCA_035317975.1 Cyclobacteriaceae bacterium
ACAACGTTCAATTCAGGCCTGAACGTACGGAGGCGTTGAAAAAATTCTACACGTGGTTTTGATTTGCCTGAAAATAGCCCGGGATCGGTAAGAATCATGGCCCGGGATTCTATTTGCCTGCCAAATGTTCTTAAATTTGCAAAAAAAGGTTACATGAGAATTTTCGCCATCGGCCGTAATTATGCTGAACATATCAAAGAACTCAACAACGAACGACCGGAAGAACCGGTGATTTTTACCAAGCCCGATACGGCGATCTTGCGAAACAATGCCCCTTTTTATTATCCTGGTTTTTCAAAGGACATCCACTATGAAGTTGAATTGGTTCTGAGGATCTCTAAGGACGGCAAGAACATTGAAGAGAAATTTGCTTCTAACTACGTTGACGCGATCGGAGTTGGGATCGATTTCACAGCGCGTGACCTGCAGCAAAAGGCAAAAGAAAAAGGACTTCCCTGGGATATTGCCAAGGGCTTCAATGGATCGGCCCCGATTGGAGAGAAGTTTATCCCTATTGGAACGTTCAAGAATCTGAAAGATATCAATTTTAAACTCGAAGTCGATGGACAACTCAGGCAGCAAGGGAATACCGGCTTGATGCTCTTCAGCTTTGATTTTATAATCGCTTATCTGTCAAAATTTTTTACACTTAAAGTAGGTGACTTAATCTTTACAGGCACTCCAAAGGGTGTTGGCCCGGTAGTCATTGGAAATAAATTATCGGCTTATATCGAAAATGAAAAATTGCTCGAATTTGAGGTTAAGTAACTTCGCATTAGAGGGAGATACATAGAGGATGCTGCGGAATGAAGATGAGCGTGTTGAATAGAATACTAAACCTTGGGACGATCCAGTTGTCCCTTTTTGTAGCTGGTAACGCATGGGCGCAACTGAGAGTAACCGATCCGCTCCCTGTTTCCACTGAAGGAGTCCGGATTCCTTCGGAGAAGTCCCTGGACTTTCATTATCAATTTCCCGTTAACCCCGGTCATCAGGGTTTATTGGCAGGAACGATGGGCGAATTGCGCAGTACCCATTTTCATGCCGGCATCGACATCCGCACCAACAACATGATCGGGGTGCCCATCCGGGCGGCGAAGCAGGGGTATATTTCCAGGGCCTGGGTAAGCACCTTTGGTTATGGAAGGGCCCTGTTTATCAAACACCCTAACGGCCATACTACTGTCTACGCCCACCTGGATCGATTCAAAGGGGCTGTGGGAGACTCGGTGAGAGCATATCAATACAAAAAACAAACATTTGAAACCGATCTCTTTTTTGAACCGGGCCAGTTTCCCGTCAGCGAAGGTGATACGATCGCTTTTTCAGGAAATACAGGGGGCTCCAGTGGTCCCCACTTGCATTTTGAGATTCGCGACAGCGACAATGAGGCCCTCAACCCCCTGGTGTTTGGTTTTGATGAGATTAAAGATACTTCCGCCCCCATCGCTCAAAAGATAGCATTGAAAACACTGGACATCAACTCCAGGATCAACGATCGATTTGGAAGGTTTGAATTCTATTTGTACAGGGTCGGAAATTCGTATACGTTTTCCAAACCCATTTTAGCGCACGGACGAATCGGTGTAGAGATCCTGGCATTCGATAAAATGGACCTTTCCGGATTTCGGTGCGGGATCAATCAGATTGACATGACGGTCGATAGCCAGAATGTATTCTCCCAGGTCATCGACAAAATAAATTTTAATGAAAGCCGGGGAATCCTCACCCTGATGGATTACAAGTCGTTAAAAACCAGCGGTGCCCGCTTCAACAAACTCTATGTAGATGATGCCGCCCGGTTGGATTATCACGTGACAAAGAATGGTGGAGAAATCCTGGTCGACAAAACAATTCTGCCGGTGACCATTGCCCTTCGCGACACCTATGGCAACACGAGCAAGATCAACTTCAGCATTCAGCCGGTCGAAGTTGATCAAAAGGCAGTCTGGCTTGACCCCATGGCCCTGCCCCTGGGGTTTTTCATACAGGAGAATACGCTTGCCATTGCCGTCAGGCCGTGTCCGGGGGCCGGTTCGGGTTCGATAACGCTTTACAGTAAAAGAGAAACCCTCGGGATCGATCCCGCTTATCAGCATGCGAATCAAAAAATTTACCTGGTGGATCTCCGGAAAATGATGCCCGATTCCGCCGTGACATGTCAGGGTGTACTGCGATTCGATAACCAGGACGTTATTCCTTCGGGCACGGATTACAAGTACTTTAGCGACTGGGCCGATATTCAATTCAGGAACGGTGTACTGTACGATACAGCCTATTTGATTCTTTCAAAGAAAGAAAAGGATAATCAGGAGATATTTTCTATAGGCGACGGTACAGTTCCGCTCAACTCTCCCATTGACATTGTTCTAAAACCCAAAAAACAGTTCGCCCCAGTCCGAAACACATCAGTTTACCTGGCGAGCGGTGGAGGGTTTTCTTATCAAGGGGGTGAATGGAAAAACGGAAGAATCCGGTTTCAAACGCAGGAATTGGGCGACTTCGTGATTTTGCAAGACACCCTGGCTCCGGCGATCCGTCGCCTGGTCCTGACCTCCCACAGCGCCCGATTCCGGGTTCGCGATAATTTGTCCGGAATTGGCTATTTTGAGGCGACGTTGGATGGTCAATGGCTGCTGATGACGTACGACTATAAAACCGGGATACTGCAGTCAGAGGCGCTCGACAGGGATAAACCACTAAAAGGCAATTTTCAACTTAAGGTTGTTGACCATGCCGGCAATGAACGCTTCTTCAATCAAAAAATACTCTAACCCTTATGGCATTACAACCAGGAGATAAGGCCCCCGATTTCACAGCAAAAGATCAGGATGGCCGGTCGGTACGTCTCGCCGATTTCAGAGGCAAAAAACTGGTGCTTTACTTCTATCCCAGAGACATGACACCGGGTTGCACGGCGGAAGCCTGCAGTTTGCGCGACAACTACCGTTCCCTGTTAAAGGCAGGCTACGAAGTCCTGGGGATCAGTACGGACAATGAACGGTCGCACAAGAAGTTTATCGAGAAGGAAAAACTTCCCTTCCGCCTTTTGGCCGATACGGATAAGAACGTTCACGAACAATACGGAGCATGGATAGAGAAGTCCATGTACGGAAGGAAGTACATGGGTACCGCGCGAATTACATACATCATCAATGAACAGGGAATCGTCGAGGAGATCATTGGCAAAGTGGACACCCGGAACCATGCGGACCAGATCCTGAAAAACGGACCAGCCAAGATCGCGCCGATGGCGAAGAAGACCACGCCAAAGAAAACCGGCAAGTTGCTGTCCGGTAAAAAGAAAGTCAAAGCATCACCCAGACGGGCTGGAACCTCGCGCAAAAAGGCGAAGAAGAAATAGCTCCCCAGGGTGCCTCCTATCCAATAATTCGCTTACTCAGGTACATTTATTTGATTTACGTGCCCCATTGCACTTAAATTTTTCAATTGCAAAAACCACCCTCTATGAAAAGACTCCCTCTCGTAATGATGGCCTTGACCATCGTCACCCTTTCCTATTCACAACAAAAAACACTCACAGGCTTCTCGAAGGAGGGTGCTGAGGCAGAGTTTAAACT
>DATHFS010000237.1:0-5123 GCA_035317975.1 Cyclobacteriaceae bacterium
CTGATATAGATAGCCATACTGCCGCGCGAGCTCCAGGCTAAAAACCCCGACCAATTGTCGCGGCGGGAAGGCAGGATTCACCATGGGACCCAGCATATTGAAAAACGTTTTGACACCGAGTTCTTTGCGAATGGGCGCTACGTTTTTCATAGCAGGATGAAAGAGTGGCGCGTGCATGAAAAATATATTTGCCTGTTCCAGGCTTCGCTCTAACCCGGCGTGATCGTTTGAAAACTTGTACCCGAAGTATTCCAACACATTGGAAGACCCGCTCACCGAAGACACACCATAATTTCCGTGCTTGGCAACGGGTTGTCCTGCGGCCGCCACTACAAAAGAGGAGAGTGTGGAAATATTGAACGTATTTTTTCCATCGCCGCCCGTTCCGCAAACATCCATCACCGGGGCATCCACCTTCACCGGAATACAGAGTTCCAGCATGGCATCGCGAAAACCCTGGAGTTCATCGATCGTGATCGCCCGCATCATATACACCGTCATGAAGGCGCTCATCTGACTTGCATTATACTTTCCCGACGCCAGGTCGATCAGTACTTGCCGGGCCGTCTCCTTGGACAAAGAGCGGTGCTCTATCAATTCATTTAGGATTTGTTTCATAATTAATAATTCCCTTGTTTTTTACTTCGCCCGCCCATCTTCTCCTCACCCCGCCCTTCGGGCACCCCTCTCCATAAATGGAGAGGGGCCCTGGTGTACACTATTTTCCCTCACCTGAAGTTTTATTCGCCTGCTACACCCTCAACTCCCCTCTCCATTTATGGAGAGGGGGCAGGGGGTGAGGAGACTAATCCTTCAACCAGTTCTCAATTATCTTCGGCCCATGCTCCGTCATAATAGATTCCGGATGAAACTGCACCCCACGCACATCATACTTCTTGTGCGCCAGGGCCATCACCATACCATCCTTGTTTATAGCCGTCAGCGTAAGGTCTTCCGGCATGCTTTCCGGAACGACTGCCCACGAATGATAGTGTGTCACCTCAAAACTTTCTGGAATACCCTGAAAAAGTTTTTCATTCCTGGCCACCACCGTGGCCCGCGAGGTGACGCCATGAAGCACCTTTGGAATATTGTACAGCCGCGCTCCATACACTTCAGCAATTCCCTGATGACCCAGGCAAACCCCGAGAATACTTTTTGACGATCCGTATTCCCTGACCACCTGTTTCATTATCCCCGCTTCGTCCGGAATTCCAGGGCCCGGTGAAAAGAGTATTTTATCATATTGGCCGACTGCTTCTATAGCAATCTTGTCATTCCTGAAGATATCCATCGTAAACCCAAGCTCGCGGATGATGTGAACCAGGTTGTAGGTGAATGAATCGTAGTTGTCGAGGACCAGTATTTTCATAAATAATGTTTCATTTTTTTTAAACTCACCCCTTCTTCACCTCACCCCGCCCTTCGGGCACCCCTCTCCGAGGCGGAGAGGGGCCTTGGCATCACTATTTCCCATCACCTCACTTTACTCCTTTGGTTTAGTGTCAACTTCGGCTCCCCTCTCCGTCTCGGAGAGGGGTTGGGGGTGAGGGTTACAACCGTTCCGCCATCCCAATCGCCTTCCTCAACGCCTCCAGCTTATTATTCACCTCCCTCAACTCACTGGCAGGTTCCGATTTCGCCACCACCCCGGCGCCTGCCTGATAGATCAATGTATTGTCTTTGCTCAGGAACGTCCGGATCATGATAGCCTTGTTAAAGTCCCCTTCGAAACCGACAAACCCAATGGCGCCTCCATAAAATCCGCGATTGACGTTTTCAAGTGTATTGATCAGGGTCATGGCCATGTGCTTGGGTGCGCCGGAAAGGGTTCCAGCGGGGAATGTGTCGGCTGCCAACTTCAAAGGTGAAGTACCCTCATTCAACTTACCCGTAACTTTTGACACCAGGTGGATCACGTGCGAATAGTATTGAATTTCCTTGAACACCTCGACATTGACCTCTTTCGAGTCGCGGCTTAAATCATTCCGCGCCAGATCCACCAGCATGACGTGCTCTGAGTTTTCCTTTTCATCCAGCGCGAGTTTGGCGGCCAGCGCTGCATCCTCCTGGTCATTCCCCGATCTCCTGAACGTACCGGCAATGGGATAAATACTGGCTTCCCCATTCTTGATCTGAATTTGTGCTTCCGGCGAGGAACCGAATATTTTAAAACTGCCATAATCAAAATAGAACAGGTAGGGCGATGGGTTAATCGATCGCAAGGCGCGGTAAACATTGAACTCGTCGCCTTTAAATCCCTGCGTAAACCTTCGCGAAAGCACAATCTGAAAGACATCGCCGCGGAAGCAGTGTTTCATCCCCGCTTCCACCATGGCGATAAATTCCGGATCGGACACATTGGATTCTTCCTTGCCGGAGGACTGAAATGAGAACGTGGAAAAGCGGTTGCTATAGATGATCTTCTCCAGCTTTTCAACGTCCATCCCTTTGCCTGCATCATTTTCACTGCGGTGTTCGAACAAGTTAAGCTCATTGGAGAAGTGGTCCACGACAATGACAAACCGGTAAACTTTGTAAAGAATATCCGGGATCTTTTTTTCAGACCGCGTAATCGTCACGTCTTCAAAAAACCGGACTGCATCGTAGGTGATATAGCCGAACATACCCGTCGAGAAGTATTTCTGATCCGGGTCGGCCTCAAAGGATTGCCTGAATTCATCCAACCGGCGGATGACCTGACCCTGGGCGGTGATAGCTTCCCTGGTTTTGGCCTTGTCCGGAAAACTCATTTCAATCATGTCGTCCTTTACCTGAAAGGAGGCAATCGGATCACAGCAGATGAAAGACAAACTATTCTCATGACCATGATAGTCGGAGCTTTCCAGCAGGATGCTGCCGGCAAACACGTCGCGGACTTTCAAATAGATATTCACGGCGTCAGCGTATCGGCCAGAAGTTTTTTTGATTGTGTGATCAGTTTGTATTTCATATCTCGTTTTCTTGTTGGCGTTACCCGCTTTATCGGGGCACCTCGCTTCACCTCACCCCGCCCTTCGGGCACCCCTCTCCGAGGCGGAGAGGGGCCCTAGGGGCACTATTCTCGCTCACCTCAAGTTTTTACTCGTTTGCTACACCCTCAACTCCCCCTCTCCGCTTCGGAGAGGGGGGCAGGGGGGTGAGGTGAAAAAAAGAAACCCGCCCCAATGATCGGGGGCGGGCGTCTAACGTTTTTTTAGTTTCGTTTACCTATAGCATAGCCGTTCACCGATCGAAATTCGAACGATGCCACCACCATGCCTGGGAATTGATTTTTTTCATTTATTCAGCGCCTTCTGCTTTTTTCTTTACGGTCCTTTTCACCTTTGGCTTTGCTTCTACCACTTCAACTGATGCTGCTGCAACGGCAGCCACGGCAACGGCTTTATCCGGTGAAAGTCTCCTCCGCAACCTTAACTTGATCGTACTTCTTTTTCTCGAATTACCATAGGAACCCATCGAGAGCTTCCCTTTTTTCGATTTCTTATCCCCTTTTCCCATTCGCTTACTTTCTTTTTCGACGCAATAATAGTTAATGGTTGTGTCTTTACAAAATCACCCTACCATATCTTCACCCTATCATCGCGATACATCTTATCCCCTGCCTTCACACCAAATGCCTGATAAAACTCCACCATATTGGACACCGGACCATTGGCGCGATACATACCGGGTGCATGTTCGTTGGTAAGGACGAGGGTGCGCAGGGCTTCGTCGCGGTATTTAACCCGCCAAATCGTGGCCCAGGACATAAAAAAACGCTGATGGGCGGTCAATCCGTCGACCAGCCCTGGATTCAGATTATTTTCCCGGAGGTAGCGGAGAAAGCCGTCGTAGGCGGCATTCAAGCCGCCCAAATCTCCAATGTTTTCCCCCAGGGTAAACTTGCCTTGAACCGACACCCCCGGTAACGGCTGGTATTTGTCGAACTGCGCCTCCAACTCCTTTCCTTTTTCCATAAAATTTTTCAAATCTTCCGGTCGCCACCAATTCCGCAAGTTACCGTCGGCATCGTATTGGCTGCCCTGGTCATCAAAGCCGTGAGAAATTTCATGACCGATTCCGGCGCCGATGCCTCCGTAATTTACCGCTTCATCGGCCCGGAAATCATAAAATGGAGGTTGTAATATTCCTGCGGGAAAAACGATCTCATTAAATTGAGGATTGTAATAGGCATTCACCGTTTGTGGGGTCATCTCCCATACGCTTTTGTCTACCGGTTTCCCAAGTTTACTGATCTGGTCAAGCACCTGGTACCGTGATGCATTCAGGATATTTCCATAGTACGAACCTTTATCCGGCAGCTTGTCGACAACGAGTCCGGCATAATTCTTCCATTTGTCGGGGTATCCGATCTTTACTGTTATGGAACCCAATTTGTATAACGCCATCTTCTTGGTCGAGTCCGACATCCAATCGAGTTGCTTGATCCGGTCGGCAAAAGCAAACCGGATGTTGTCGACCATTTCCTTCGCTTTCTTTTTTGCTTCCGGCGGAAAGGCCTCTGCAACATAAAGTTTGCCGATCGCTTCCCCCATGTATTGATCCGACACCTCCAGCACACGCTGCCACCGGGGCCGCATCGTTGCCGCACCCAGCAGGTATTTTGTATTGAAATCGAAGGTTTCCACGACAAAGGTGTGATTCAAAAAAGGAGCTGCCTGACGAACGACGGTCCAGCGCAGGTAAGCTTTGATCCCATCCAATGGAAGGCTGTTGATGATATGATCACATCCTTTCAAAAAAGCCGGCTCCGTAACGATGACCGAGTCTTCCCGCACACCCAGCGTTGTAAAGTAACCAGGCCAATCGATGGCGTGAACAAGGATAGAAAGATCGGCCACGGCTTTTTTATTGTATTGCTTTACGGGGTCCCGCTTGTCCTCTTTGCTAAGCGTGGCATTGGCCAGCTCTGTTTCAAGCGTTAAAATTCCGTCGGCCGATTTCCGTGACCGGGCAATATCCCAACCCGTCAATACAAGCATACTGGAAATATGTTGTTTGTACCTTTCGCGTGTCTCCTGCGACTTCGCGTCCGTCTTCAGGTAATAATCACGCTCCGGGAGACCGAGCCCTCCCGAACCAAGATAGGCCGCCATTTTTTTGCTGTTCTTCGAATCAGG
>DATHFS010000238.1:0-2213 GCA_035317975.1 Cyclobacteriaceae bacterium
GGTAGATATTTTGATAATCATGATGATACCGGTCGAAGGACCATTGAAATGAAAGGTAAATGGCAATCACGACCAAACTAAACAGAGAAAGCGTAAGCCCGCCTAGTTTGAACAAGAAGTTGACCTTGTTCTTCAGTGCATGTCGGTAAGTAGTCCTGAAATAATTTCGAAACATGGGCAATTCGGTTACCTCAGATGAAATCTTGTTCCTCAGAATAATCCCGGGCCTCATAAACTTTATCGTATTCCAAAGTGACCTCCTTCGTGTTTTTTTCAACCCAACTTCTGCTACATCACTCTCAAACTGCTCTATTAAATCTCCTTCGATGGTTTCGTATAAATTCGCCGGACAGAAACTCCGAAGAAAACGAAGAACAAGGCGTTGGCCTTTCGATAGCGTGGTGTCATTCATACTTTAGGTTATCCACAGGATTGGCGTTGGCGGCTTTGATCGTTTGAAACCCGGACACTAAAATGACTAACAAAAGAATAGCGATCACCGGCAAAAGGAAAAACCACGCACTGATTTCTATTCTTGAAGGATAATTATTCAACCATTCTGAAGCAGTAAAATAGATCAGTGGAATAGAAATAATTGTCGCCGTGAATACCACCTTGAAATAGTCTTTTGAGAGGAGGCTTAACAAATTTGAAACAGTGGCCCCCAGCACTTTCCGGATACTAATCTCCTTCAATCGTGAATTCGCCTCAAACAGAGTCATTCCAAAAATACCAAGACAGGCAATGAAAACCGATACGCATGCGAACAATCCGAATACACCCCCGAAGTGTAACTCTGACTTAAATTGTCGATCGTAATATTCATCCAGGAAGAAATAGTCAAACGACTTGTTTGGAAATACTTCCTTCCAACTTCGTTCGATATAGGCAAGAGCCTCTTGAGGGTTACTACCTTGTTTCAATTTTATGGAATAGAAAACATCCTGAAACCTGCCGTGATTTAAGGACAGAATAGTTGGTTGAATTGCTTTCTTTATTGCCTCGTGGTGATAGTCCTCGACGATGCCCACAATCTTATATTTTTCAAACTTACCTCCCCAAAGTAAAAAATCAATCTCCTGGTCTACGGCTTCCTGTGCGGAACTAAATCCAAGTGCTTGAATTGCGGTTTCATTCAGAATAACCGTGTTCCAATTCGCTTCATCGCCCCGTTCCCGGGAGTAATTACGTCCGGCCTTCAGTTTAATCCCGTAGAAGGGAATAAAATTGTAGTCAACAAACAGGATTTTATACCGGGTTGGATCATCCGGATTGTTACGATTCCGCTTCATCCGATTGACAAAAGTTTCGTCGATTTCCATGCCCGGGATAGCCGATGAGCTGGTAATATCCTTTATCATGGAATTCTCTGCTACCTTATTTTCCAACGCCTTGTAGTCGAGGTAGTTAATCGAGTCATCTTCGTTTGCGTAAACCGTTGGATTTCTAATCGAAATAACTTTGTTCACTTCTATCTTTTTGTTAGTGATCCGCATGTAATCAAGTTGCTGTTGAATGACTAATACGATCGCCAGGAGGACAAGGACAGAAGTAAATTGAATAACGATCAGTGATTTGCGAATTAATCCACCGCGGTTTGGTCCTCCGAAACTTCCCTTTAAGGCGGCAATAGGGTTTAGTTTCATCAGAAATAAGGCAGGGTAGACGCCGGCGATCATGGATCCGGCCAGGAACACCCCGAATGCAGCAAACCAGGTCCAAGCCGTCGACCCTTGAATGCTGCTTATGGGCACCCTCGTCAAATAGCCAAAATGAGGCAGGATCAACTGCAACAAAATGAAGGCAACGCACGCCGCCAGCATGGCAATGCAGAAATACTCAACCAGGAACTGCAAGGCAAGATCGCTCTTGCCTGAACCTATGATTCGCCTGATTCCCACTTCCTTTGCTCTCGTAATGAACCTGGCCGTTTCGAGGTTGACGTAATTTATCCAGGCCAATATCAGAATGATTATTCCGATGGTGGATAAAATGTAAACCAAAATTTCACTTCCATTGACCTCCAATTCATCGTGCAAATTGGAGTTGAGATGAATGTCAGAAATCGGTTGAAGGAAAACCTGAGTTCCTTTGGTTTTTGGATTTTCTTTTTCAAGGTTTCTTATCAGGAGGTTCAGCCGGTCGGCGATCCGTTTAGGATCCGTTTCCGATCGCAATGTCATGTAAGTATAAAGTTTGGGACCATTCCAATA
>DATHFS010000239.1:0-7797 GCA_035317975.1 Cyclobacteriaceae bacterium
GGACGGCAAATACGAGGTGCTTAAAAACGTAAAGGCGAATCAGGTACTTATCCTTAAGTATGCTTCCGCCGCCGTATTGCCACAAAGGCACAAAGGCACAAAGGCTTCCTTTCTTGGTTCGCCTCTATTTACGGAAGTCTCAAAGGAGGTGGGTATAAACTATACTCATCATGAAAATGATTTTGTTGATTTCAAAGTCCAGCCCCTGCTCCCTCATATGCATAGTAAGAACGGGCCTGGTCTTGCGGCAGCGGATGTGAACGGCGATGGATTGGAAGATTTCTATGTAGGTGGAGCCGCCAACCAATCCGGCGCCCTGTTTATTCAACAAGCAAATGGAAAATTTAAAAAAGGACCGGTGTCATCCATTGACAGCCTTTCAGATGATATGGGTGTTTTGTTTTTTGATGCCGATAACGATGGCGATGATGACTTGTATATCGCCAGCGGAGGAACTGAGCACGTAAAAGGTTCCCCGTTGTATCGCGACCATCTTTACCTCAACGATGGACGAGGAAATTTCAAAAGCGCGCCCGATGCCCTGCCGGATATCCGTCAAAGCGGATCCGGTGCTGTGGCGGCGGATTATGATCACGATGGGGATCTCGATTTGTTTATCGGCGGAAGAATTGTTCCTGGCGAGTATCCACTGCCTGCTGATAGTTACCTCTTACGGAATGACATGAACCGCCGACAAGTCGGGGCTGGGAAAAGCGGCCGGTTTACTGACGTAACGAAAGAAGTAGCGCCCGGCTTCCTGAAATTAGGGCTGGTCACAGCAGCTTTGTGGACCGATGTGGATAATGATGGATGGATGGATTTGATGATCGCAGGAGAGTTCATGCCCATAACGTGCTATAAGAACAACCAAGGAAAATCATTCACTCCCTTCGGCAAAGACGCCTTCGCACACACTTCCGGTTGGTGGAACAGCTTAACAGCAGGTGATTTCGATAACGACGGTGACATGGACTACATCGCCGGCAACCTGGGCTTGAACACGCGGTACAAGGGCAATGAAACAGAACCCTTGTGCATTTATGCCCGTGATTATGACCGGAACGGGTCACTCGATCCGGTCATGACCTATTATGTACAGGGAACAAAATACATCGTTCATGCCCGAGATGAGCTGATCAGCCAGATCAGCGTCATGCGCCTGCGTTTTAGAAAGTACAAAGAATATTCGGAGGCTACGTTTGACGAATCATTTCTAAAATCGGAATTGGACTCAGCCTATGTCGTGTGCGGCGAATGGTTTCAAACCAGTTACATTGAAAACCGGGGTCAGGGAAACTTTTCCATAAAACCGCTGCCCCTGGACGCACAGTTTTCACCGGTCTATGGTATGGTTGCTGACGACTTCAACCAGGATGGTCATCAGGATGTGCTGATGGTCGGGAATCTGTATGCCGCGGAAGTCAACACGGGCCGATACGATGCCTCTCAGGGACTATTGCTGCAGGGTGACGGCCACGGAAACTTCTATCCTGCGAAAGCCATGGAGTCTGGATTTTGTGCTGACGGCGACGCTAAAGGAATGGCAAAATTAATAACCGGTGATGGGCATGAACTCGTGGTGGTGGCAAACAATTCTGGTCCGGTCAAAACCTACAGGGTAAACAAAAAGGTTAAAACATACCGGGCCAGGCGGGATGATGCTTTCGCATTAATAACGTTAAAAAACGGTAAAACCTATAAACAGGAATTTTCTTACGGATCAACTTACTTATCGCAATCCACCAGAAGTCTTGCTTATTCATCCGATGTAGTGAAGATTATTGTCTTTACGATCAGGGGAGAGCGTACGGAAGTACCAATTCAATAAATGAAAAAACAACAAAAACTAATTAATATGAAATACTTCATTTGGCTAATCTGCATGGGTGCAATCTTGTTACTGGATTCCTGCACCAGTGATTTTTACACGCTGGACGACTATAAGAAAGTTGAGAAGATTGACACGCATACCCATTTAATGACGACCAGCACGGCGTTGACTGAACAAGCCCGGGAAGATAATTTCAGGCTGCTGGATGTAAGCGTGGATTATCCGCCATATCCCACTCTGGCAGCCCAACAGCAATTTGCCTTGCATCAGATTGAAACGTTTCCAGACCGGGTCAGGTTTCTAACTGCCTTCACATTAAACCATTGGGACTCTTCCGGGTGGGCGGATGAGACTATCGCCAAATTAAAAGCCTCCTTCGCTGCAGGAGCATTGGGAATTAAACTCTGGAAGAATATCGGTATGGTTTATAAAGATTCTGCCGGTCATTTTATCATGATTGATAATCCCAGGTTCGATCCCGTCATTCAATATATCATTAGTCAGGATAAAACCGTGATGGGCCACCTGGGCGAACCCAAAAATTGCTGGTTGCCATTGGATCAAATGACCGTGAACAACGATCGTGCCTACTTCAAAAACAATCCGCAATACCACATGTTCCTGCATCCGGACTATCCTTCCTACGACGATCAGATCAATGCCCGGGATAAATTTCTGGAACGGCATCCCGACATGCGTTTTGTCGGCGCCCATTTGGGCAGTTTGGAATGGGATGTGGACGAACTGGCCAAACGCCTGGATAAATTCCCAAACATGGCGGTGGATATGGCCGCCCGCATATGCCACCTGCAGTTTCAATCCAAATCCAACCGCGAAAAAGTCAGGCAGTTTATGATAAAATACCAGGACAGGCTCATTTATGCCACGGACTCCGAGATTTCAGAGACTTCCAATCCTGAAGAAGTAAAGAAACACGTGCACGAAACCTGGTTAGCCGACTGGAAGTATTTTGTAACGGAGGAGATGATGACGGTGAAAGAAGTGAATGGAGAATTTCAGGGATTGAAATTGCCAAGTGGGGTTATTGATAAGATTTACAGTAAGAATGCTATTAAGTGGTTTAAGATGGAGTAAGGTTTTGTTTCCCGCAGATTGTGCAGATTTACGCAGAAAATCCGTGGTTCCGGACGAAAATTGAAATCACACTTAAACAAAACATTCATGAATAAAGTAATTTCGGCAAATTCAATTCTGGGTAGTTTCTTACTATTCACTTTGGCCTCACTAAGCTTTGTCACTGAGGCGAAAAAACAATCGGTAATAGATTCAACTAACAGAAGAGTCCAAGGACAAACGCCAAATTATCTTGCAAAATATTCTGGCACGTACGTGATAAAGGTGGATGGAGATAGGTCAGGCAACGACGAGGTCCTAGAATTGCATTCAAACGGGAACTGCACTTGGGTTTTCAGCGGTCAAAAGAAGTATGGTACCTGGAAAGGTAGTAGGGGACTCATCCAAACGATAGTCAGAGGAAATACTGGAGATTTGCCTGAAGACTTTCAATTTAGGAACGGAAAATTCGTCAGTACCGAAAGTAATACGAGATATCTTGTCAAACGGAAATGAAAACGGTAATCGTTACGGTTGTAATTCTGCTTTCTCTTTCTGGTGTAGCCTGTTGCCAAGGAACAAATTGCTCTGATGTTATTGCCACATCAACGGATAAGGTAACAGGCAAGACCATCACGGGTATTAAATCGTACTTAGTTATTTCTAAAGATACTATTTCAGGCTTTAGTATTTATTTCTTCCGGGACCATGAGCAATTCAAAGGAATGCATCCTCTCACTATAACAATTTGGGCAACTGGCGCTAGTGCCTGCATTGACGAGGATAGCAAAATAAACTTTCTGTTTCGGGACGGTACAAGGTTGGAGTTGAAAAATAATGGTGAATACAATTGCGATGCTAAGTTCAAAATAATGCAGTTTATTGGGGCTAAACGGACGGATAAAAGGGCGGGAATTGAATATCTAAGAACCAAGCTGATTGAAACGATGAGGGTTTGGACAACCAATGGTTATGTCCAGGAAGATTTCTCCGATTATCAAAGCGAACTCTTCAAAAAAGTGCTAAACTGTCTCTTTGAGCAATAGCAAGAAAACAATTAGCTCGTGGAGAGGATCCTACTTTCGTTTGGCGAAAAATAAAACGTATTCGGTCGGTCAATTTGGCAGTGGACCTTTGGATGCTTTCCTTACAAAGTGTAGTCTAAAAATGCCTGTAATTCCGGTCTTGTGTTAAAGTTGTGTCAAACCAAGGAAAATAAAATTGAAAAAACAGGTAAATATTAATGCAACTACCTGTCTATCAACTGAGCGGGAAACCGGTCTCGAACCGGCGACCTACAGCTTGGGAAGCTGTCGCTCTACCAACTGAGCTACTCCCGCTTTACTTAAATCTACAGCTTGGGATCCGCCAGCCGGCGGACTACTGTTCACCTCCCAGGAATGAGGTGCTAAATTAACAATTGTAGGACAAAAAACCACGCCGGAATTACAGCTTAAAGAAAATCCTGTTCTTGTATAAGAAATAACAAAGCCCCCACTCCAATGAAAAAATACACAAGGACGTAATGATCAGGGCAAGGGATTCGGGCATATTTACCCATTGCATCACTCCATTGCTGATAGCCCCTACATATCCATTGAACCACCGGCTTCCCACAATTTCAAAAAACAGGTAGATAAATATCGAATTCATCCCCACAATAGTGAAAAATTCCAGATTCTTACGATGATTTCTTACGTCAATCCACCAATAGCAAGCCGCCAGGCCCAGTAAACACCACCCTCCCGAAGCAAGGGTAAACGAACTGGTGGCAATCCTCTTGATAATAGGCGTGATCGTAGCATCCATTCCAAAACCCACCACCAAAGCGATAATTCCGAACAGCACCAGGCGTTTGATTTTTTCAGATCCACTCTTGTCAGACAAAAGAAGTTTTCCTGCCACCGCACCCCAGATCGTATGGGCAGCCGTGGGAAGGCAATTGATCGCGACCCAGCCTCCCGTATTGATCTTGTTCATCAGGAGCAAGTCGACATAGTTGCCAAAGTTGTGCTGGTCGGTGAAGGGCTGATCAAATCCGGGAACATGGGTGAAGCGATAGAGAATCTCTGTCAGTAGTAAGAGGCCCATGCTAAACACCAATTGGGATGTCGATGACCATCTGAAAATCAGAAATGCGACCAGCGTCGTGAAGGAAAGTTGTGTCAGGACATCCCACAATTCAAAGGAGAGTCCACCTGGACGGACGGCATAATCGAGCACACCCCAGAAAAACAACAAAGCACTTCGCTTCAGCACTTTCCTGAAGGAATCTCCCCAGGGAACTCCCTGTTGCTGCTGCTTGTGCAGGGAGTAGGCCAGGGCCGTGCCTGCCATAAACATAAACCCAGGCTGAATCAAGTCCCAAAACCGAAGGCCATTCCACGGGTGATGGAAAAACTGAATAAAAAATCCCGAGAGAAAGGTTTCCTTTGAAACTTCAAAAAGGTGATCATAGAGTTGGGCGCCCTCCAGGGCAAGCAGTACCATAATCAGGCCGCGCATGAAATCCAGGGAAAGCAACCGGCTCGATGCCGGGGCAATGGTTTCGTTCTTCATAGGGTTTGAAGGTAAAAAGAAAAACCATTTTTTCCCGCAGATTTCGCAGATTTACGCAGATTTTAGGCAAATTAGCCGCGTCCTTTCATAGAGTCTGTAGGTAAAAAAAGAAAAACCTTCCCATGGGGGGAAGGTTGATGAATTTTAATCACAAGAATCAAAGTTCAGACGATTACTTTTTCCGGATAATGATATCCCCGTTATAGTTCTTCATCGTAAACTCAGGGCCACCACCATTGATATCACCCTTTACCCACTCGTCAATCACAACCTTGTACGTGCCCGCATTCGAATCCTTTTTCTGCACCGGCCCGCCTTTTACGAGATTCATATCAAAACCGCTGAGGATTTCTCCTTGCTCTGTTTTCATCTTCAACGAAGCCTTGAGCGTAGTGGGAAAGGTGAGGTCGATATCGCCGTTGTACGTGGAGTACGACATGGGCGTTCCTTCCGTTACTTTATCAAATGTTACTTTGATCTCCCCGTTGTAGGTACTCGCCACGACAGATCCGGAAATGCTTTCTGCCGTGATCTCTCCATTATAATTGGTGAGGACCACCTCGCCCTGGATATTGCCGACCACAAGATCGCCGTCATTGTAGGTCTTCACTTCCAGATCAAATCCCGATGGCACTTCAATCTCCAGCTTGATCGGATTATTCCATGAATCGGATTTGGCCGTCACGACATTGCCATTTTCAGACACTTCCAGGTCCATGGTCCCGCTGCTGATCCGCTTCAATCCTTCCTTTGTCCCCCGGTCGTGTTTATCCTCGTTTTCCGGAGCGGAATATTTTACCAGCACATCTTTACGCGCCGTACCCTTGACAATGATCGTCCCCGAATTGAGATGGGCTTTTAACTTTCCCCGCTTGTTGGGGTCACTCAACGGCACCGGAAATTCACCGGAGTTTTGTGCGACAGCTCCGATTGCGGACAGAACGATGAACCCCAGGGTCATTATAATTTTGCTATTCACTGATTTTTGCTTTTTCATTTTCGTATTCATTAATTTTTCTCTTTCACGTACACATTACCATTGAAGGTTTCGAAGTCGAGGACGACGCCTCCCCTGCCTACCTTAAAGCGATTGCCATTTACTTTGTATTTAATTCCATCACCTTTCTGCTCCTTTTCAAGAAGTACCGGCAGGGCCTCCAGTTGATCGATATTCGTATAAAGACTGCCATTAAAACTTTCAAAACTCATGCTCGCGCCCAATCCTTTTTGAAAATTGGCGTTGATATCTCCATTGAGGGTATAGAAGCGGCTGGCCTTGTCGGGATTGTGGGCATAGTCGATATCGACATCACCGTTGATCGTGCTCGCCTTCACTTCACGAACCAGGTTGGATAGTTTGATGCTGCCATTGATGTTATTCGCATTCACAGCACCTTTCATATTCTGGACCGTGATGTCACCATCATTAACAGTACTGAGCAGCAGATTCACCGAGGCAGGGACCTTAAGCACAAAGTCCATTGTATAGTCATATTCTGTTCTGCAGTTATTACCCCGGCCATTGCAGTCGTTCCAGTTGTACCCCCACCCTTCCTGCCGGTCGTCGTGGCGATTGTTTCTTGAATTCAGCTTGCCAAAATTGTTGCATCCCCCTTCTACATAAAAGATCAGCGTATCGGCCCGGTCGATCACCCCCAACTGGATCTCCTTCTTGCCTTTTTCCAATCTTTCCTGAGTCTTGGCCGTTACTTTTTTGTTCACTTCGAGCAGAATTTTGTCGCCTTCATACCCTGTTATTTTGATGTCCCCGTTAATATTGGCCAGCAGAATAGTATTGTTTGTGCCCTTCTTTTCGAACGTGAACTCCCTGGTAATTTTTTCGCTGAAATCCTGGGCAAGAACCCACCCCGGACACGTTACCCACAGGAGCATTGTTATGATCTGTTTTGTTTTCATTTTTTTCAGATTAAGACCCGAATACTTTCTTCAATTTTACTTTTCACTTCCTTCGGCGTTTTTT
The DNA here is from genome assembly GCA_035317975.1 of Cyclobacteriaceae bacterium. GTDB lineage: Bacteria > Bacteroidota > Bacteroidia > Cytophagales > Cyclobacteriaceae > ELB16-189. The sequence goes on from DATHFS010000239.1 coordinate 7,446, forward strand.
CATTCTCCAGAATCCGTCTCAACTCTTTTACCGACTTCTTTTCCTGCATGGCCACCATCAGTCCGGCCAACTCTACCTGCACCATCGGGGAGTCTTGTTTGGAAATCGACCGGACCAACTCCTCGCGCACACGGCCATCGCGTACATACGACTTGAGAACCTCCAGGGCGGCAAGTCTGACATTGACATTGTCGTCCTCATTGAGTGTCTTAAACAACGCGCTGGTAACCTTTTGACTGACCTGGTTCATGTCGCTCGTCAGGCTCACCGCCCGCAGCCGGTCGGTGGCAGACTCTTTCTCAAGAAGAGAGAGCATCACCATCTCTTTCAGGTCACCGACCTCCCGGGTAAG
>DATHFS010000240.1:0-2157 GCA_035317975.1 Cyclobacteriaceae bacterium
CTGGCTTCAGCACACTACATCGACGGATTTATCAAGACCTTGTGGGATTGGGCGCAGTCGCAACCGGAATATAAAGACAAAACGACCTTGATGATCACGGCAGACCACGGACGTGGAAATAAGAAGGAAGAAGATTGGAGGCACCACGGCAGCAAAATGCCTGATGCAGACCAGATTTGGATAGCCATTTTAGGCCCGGATACGCCGGCACTTGGGGAAATGAAAAAGGAACAGCAACTTTACCAGAACCAGGTGGCAAAGACCCTCGCTGCTTTTCTTGGCTTTGATTACGCGGGTGAAGGAAAAAAGGCAGGAGACGTCATTCCATTGGCCGTCCATTTAAAGTAAGTAGCTATAGTACTTTGCCACGCCACAAAGACCTGCCTGCGCGAGGTGCTCTGACTACGCTGAAGCAGCTTCGTCAGACGCAGTTCGGCAGGCAGGCACGAGGACACTAAATTTATTGATCTTTGAGTATGAATGATTCGGCATCGCGGGTGGAGGGTGACATTAACCTTTCTCCATCGCGGAAAGAATGGCTTGATAGCATCCGGCATGAACAAACGCTCCAATATCTGGAGGAAGATGCCCGCTATTTTTTTCATCAATCCATGTCCACTCCCTGCCTCGATGTGTTGGGGTCCTGTGAGGGGATTTACCTGACCGACATCCGCGGCAAGCGGTATATGGACTTTCATGGCAACAATGTGCATCAGCTAGGATACAGGAATCCTTACCTCGTGGAAAAAATAAAGGCACAACTCGATGTCCTTCCATTCTCACCGAGACGATTCACCAACCTTCCCGCCATTGAATTGGCTCAAACATTAGGAAGACTATTTCCTGGCAATCTGAACCGTGTACTTTTTGCGCCGGGGGGCACCTCGGCAATCAGTATGGCTTTGAAAATGGCCAGGTTCGTTACCGGCAAGCATAAAGTGATCTCACTCTGGGATTCGTTTCATGGGGCATCCCTGGACGCAATAGGTGTGGGGGGAGAGCAGGTATTTCACAAAGGAATGGGGCCGATCCTGTCAGGGGTGGAGCGCATCCCTCCCCCGACTTCCTATCGAGGTCCGTTTTCTGCAGACGGCAACGATCTGATCTATGCTGAATACCTCGAATATGTCATCGAAAAAGAGGGAGACATTGGCGCTTTCATAGCAGAAACAATCCGGAACACCGATGTTCAAGTTCCGTCTGCAGCCTATTGGAAAAGAGTACGTGAAATATGTTCATCCCATGGTGTCCTGTTGATCCTGGATGAAATACCCATCGCCTTTGGACGAACCGGGAAAATGTTTTGCTTTGAACACTATGGCATTGAACCGGACATGGTTTGCCTGGGCAAAGGCCTGGGTGGCGGAATAGTTCCAATGGCAGCGCTGGTCGCCCGCAATGAATATAACATAGCATCCGATGTTTCGTTGGGGCACTTTACTCACGAAAAAAGTCCGTTAGGCTGTGTGGCAGGAAAGGCAGTCATCGATTATATAGAACAAAATAAAATCCTTGATAAGGTTACGGACGATGAACGTTTTATGCGCAACGAGCTGATGGCGATGAAAGACCGGCATCCTTTGATTGGCGATGTGCGCGGAATAGGCTTGCTCTGGGGTATTGAATTGGTAAAGGATAGAATAACAAAAGAGAAGGCTACAGAGGTCGCTGAAAAAGTGATGTATAAATGCCTCGAAAACGGCTTGAGCTTTAAAGTTTCCCAGGGAAATGTAATTCAACTTTCACCTCCTTTGGTGATCACCCGCAGCCAGCTTCAGGAGGCCCTTGCCATAGTAGAAAGTGCCATTGGTGCTGTTCAGGTATAATCCGTTTCTAAATAAATCGGATACGATAGTAATGTACTTCCATCTGATAATATGATTATAATTCTTCGCCCATGAAAACTTTTTTTCTGTCCACCCTCTGCCTCATTCTCCTTTCCTGCTCAACAAAGGAAACAAAGGAACGTTCTACTCGTTGGCTATCCACTGCGCCGGCAGGAGATCAATTCACCGCCATCCACCGCGATGGCGCTACCGTGATTCCCAACGGCCGTATTATTACCCCGACGGGCAAGCAAATCACAGTGGCTCCGCATCCGTTCGGACTTACCTTAAGCCCCGATGGATCTACCATTATCACGGCCAATTCCGGCGT
>DATHFS010000241.1:0-4304 GCA_035317975.1 Cyclobacteriaceae bacterium
TTTATTCCCTCTATCCTGAAGGGGGTGATGGCGAAAATGGAAGAAGGCCCCATCACCGGATCGTATGTGCGCGACGTGCGGGTAATGGTACACGATGGAAAGATGCACGCCGTTGATTCAAATGACCTTTCCTTCAAGATCGCCGGCATGATGGCCTTTAAGGACGCATTCATGAAGGCCGAGCCTCAATTGCTGGAGCCGATTTATGATATGGAGATCATGGTGCCCGAAGAGATCATGGGCGACGTCATGGGCGACTTGCAAACTCGAAGAGCCCTGATCATGGGGGTAGATACAAAAGGAAGCTATCAAGTGATCAAAGCCCGCACCCCGCTGGCTGAATTGGACCGTTACTCTACAACACTGCGCTCCCTGTCGCAGGGCCGCGCGAGTTTCTCGCATAAGTTTTCGGATTTTGTTCCTGTGCCGATGGAGGTACAGCAGAAATTGGCGAGGGAGTTGCAGGAGGTGGAGGCGGTTTAAGGTTTAAGGGTAGCCCCGCCTATGAAATGCCCTCCCCCGCCTACGCGAGGCGCTCTGACTACGCTGAGACAGCTTCGTCAGACACAGTTCGGCGGGCAGGCGGACACGCACAAGTGAAGCTATGAAAGATAAATAAACATCGCCCAAATAGAAAGGCGGCTTAAATCTATCGAAGCCGGGGGGAGAAATTATCTGGAAAACGAAACTGCTTTTCAAATCAGTAAAGGCGAAGATTTGCACGAGCTGATTGATAATATCAAGGTGGACAATAAGGCATAAAGAATGATCCGCGCTTTATTATGGTCACTGACTTTCAAACAATACTTCATTCAGTTTGATTTTACGGTACTAAGTAAGTCAGAATTGAACATACTTGCCGGCGAAATTACGAGCTCATCAAGGGGAATGTTATCCCCATACCGATCGCGCATTTTCTTTCTGACCGTGCCATCCGTTAGGTCAAAATCCCTAAGTTTTTCCAATTTTCCAATTTCAAGTCCTGTGCATCGTTGATAGATTTTCCAGATCAATTCGGAACAATACATTTTGTCATCACTCCAGTCAAAATAGGTGTCATAGCTTTTACCATCAAAACTATCGCCGACTTGTTTCATTCTCTTTAAGGTCTCAATGGTCAGGACTTTGTTAGCATTTTTAAGTCGTTTAATCACAAAATGCCCTCCCTGACCTCTTGTAATCCATTTTGCTAATGGTGTTCTTTTGACAGGTTGAACTGCCTCAAAAACAAAATAATCATTACTCGTTTTATATATAAGTCCGCAATGGCTGTATTCCGAATGTGTTGCAAGTTGAATTGCCCTGCTCTGGCCGGAGAGGGATGTTTGAAAAATCAGATCGCCATTTTCTATCTTGTCCTTGCCGATGATTTCAGCAAATTGCGTGACCGTACGGGGTTTCGTGTAATAAACATACCTCACGGCATAAAGCCCACCAAGAAGGGCAAGCCCTAATAGTCCTATCACTAGCAAACGGTTATTTCCTGTCATAAGGAGACGTTATCTGGATTTGTTAACAAGCCTTTTTGCGATCTCCTCTACCGATTGAGAACACAATATGATAAATTCCCGCCTTGAATTGTCATGGGTGGTTATATAGACCTTTCCATCATGAGGATAGTATCCCATTCCCCATTTTTTGCTTTTATCGTGTTCTGTTCTAATGATATCTAGCCGGTTAATAATAAAATTGGACTTATCGATTTTCAAAAAGGAATCAGAGAGCAAATTTACATCCTTTATCCGTTCAACATATTTCATGTTAATGTAGGAGTTGGGATTTTGAAGGTCGCCGTCGATCGCCAATGGCAGAAGATTGACTATTGGATCAGAGCTCTGCACTCCTATTGGCCCATTAACTTTAATGCCGATGAGTTTTGTGTCTGTCAGAAGTATCAAGAATGTTCTATTGAGAATGAGCCAATAGTATTCCATAGCCACAAAATGGTTCACATTTGTAAAATCAAATTCTCCAACCTTCACTTGTCTTTGAATAATTTGGCAACAAACCTATAGTTTGTTAGGAGCAAATATCCAATTAGCAGATTCAATCCACTGACGGCCCAATTGAATTTATCTTTCGCGGTAAACTCCATTCCAATAATTTCCTTTTTGAATGACCAAAGCGTCTGACTTAAGAAGTCTGGAACGTTATCAATAATCAAAAACCCACCAATAACAAACGTTCCAATTTTGATTATGTCCGTGGAACTTAAGTTTCCAAAGTCAATTCTCTCTTCTTCGAATCCCCTATCCAGTTTCAGCAGTTCAACTATCTTATTTGCCTTGAAAATAAGAATGAGAAATAACCCCAAAATAACGGCGATCGCGACAGTCACCCAGACGATAGAAATCAGGTCTACGCTATCCAATGCAAACATGATGTTATTCGGTAAGACTGAAAACAATGAGGTCACTGCAGAAAAAAGTCCGAATATTTTTAAAAGAGCAAACAGAGGTCACCAAATTGGAGAGTCAATTAGAACAAAGAGTGGAGAGATCATTTGTATTTCTGAGAATGTTCTTCTATCCACTTGAAGTCATAGATTTGGACTAGCACTGCTCGATTAAGTTAAAGCGGTTTCACAGGAGTTAGAAAGTGCCGAGATCAAAAGCTTCTCAAATTTTAATGGGACTACAAGTGCAGGGTACAACCCAAATTTATCAAAACCCCTCAAATCCTCGATCCTGATTAAATCTGCAACAAAAAAGTTCGATATTCGTCCGCTCCTGCTTACTTTTACCGTATTCCGAGATTTGTTGCTCAGTCAGAGGGAAAAATGTTTTTTTACCTTTAATAATATGAATGTAATGGCCAAAATCCTCTCTATAGTCCTTCTCGCAGCAGTGCTTATTGTAACACCTTCCTGCGCACAATTGTCATCAAAAAATACCTCGCCAGTTGCTCAGGTGAGGCGTTACCTGTACGTTGCAGTTCCTGGTATACGGAACTACCTCGAATTTGGTGGACACGGAATTCTGGTGTACGACCTATCGGATAATTACCGGTTAGTTAAGCGGATTCGCACGGGTGGGCTAAAGGCCGATGGAACTCCATCAAATGTTAAAGGCGTAGCGGTAAGCCTCGCCACAAATAGTATTTACATCACTACCCTTGAAGCGCTACAACGTATTGACTTGTTAACGGAAAAAATTGTATGGGAGAAAAAATATGAAGGGGGTTGCGATCGTCTTTCAATATCCCCGGATGGAAAAGTCATTTATCTCCCGACGTTGGAGAAAGAACATTGGAATGTAGTGGATGCAGAAACGGGAGATGTAATCAAACAGATTTTTACAAACTCCGGCGCTCACAATACCCTTTACGCAGGGAATGGCGTCAGCGTTTTTTTGGCTGGTCTGCGTACAAATACCCTAGGTATATCTGATGCTCGTACACATACAATGATTAAACAAGTGGGCCCCTTTGCCCAACCCGTCAGGCCGTTTACGATTAATGGTTCGCAAACACTGTGTTATGTCAATGTGAATGGATTACTTGGATTTGAAATTGGTGATTTAAAAACGGGGGAAAAACTTCATCATGTTGAGGTAGTTGGTTTTCAGCAAGGGCCAGTGAAGCGCCATGGTTGCCCCAGCCACGGCATTGGATTAACGCCGGATGAAAAAGAAGTCTGGCTCTGTGATGCCTTCAATCAGCGGATGCATATTTTTGATAATACAATAATGCCCCCTAAACAATTAGAAAGCGTCGAATTGCGCGACCAGCCTGGATGGATTACGTTCAGCTTGGATGGGAAGCATGCATACCCCTCCACTGGTGAAATCATCGATGTAAAAACACGGAAAATCATTGCTACACTGAAGGATGAAAAAGGCAATCCCGTAATGAGTGAAAAGGTTGTGGAAATACACATTGACGGTAGCAAAGCTGTGAAAGCCGGCGATCAGTTTGGGATTGGCAGAGTTTCAAAAGAAGAATAGTTATCGTGATGATAATTTGAAAGGCATGAACAATTCTAGTACCCATAATGAGCGTATCGCAAAAATGAGTTTCGCGTCGGTCTATCCTTTGTATAGGGCAAAAATAGAGAAGAAAGGCAGGACAAAAGATGAATTGCATCAGGTTATAGCGTGGTTAACAGGCTTCGATGACAGGAAGCTGCAGGAACTAATAAAAGGAAATGTAACGTTTGAAATATTCTTCCAACATGCTTCGCTAAACCCCAATGCGCACCTCATCACAGGGGTAATCTGCGGGTATCGTGTGGAGGAAATCAAGGATACGTTAACGCCGCAGGTTAGGTATTTGGATAAGTTGGTTGATGAGTTGGCGAAGGGCAG
>DATHFS010000242.1:0-2297 GCA_035317975.1 Cyclobacteriaceae bacterium
GCTTTCGCTGCTTTCAGCATGAACGAGGCAATAGGTTCTTTTCCTCCATAACCTTTTAGTTCTGCCTCATCAACGGTATCCAGCCATTCCAGTTCTTCGGCAAACCCACACATGGCCCAGGCAAGCCCTCTTGTCCAGGTCGTAAAACCGGAAAAACCCTGTTGTGAGTTCGGGCACCGGAAATTGCCATCGTTGACATTGAAGATACTTTCATGAGCGGTGCGTCCTTGAACATCATAGGCATCGCGACCCTCGCCATAAAATACCGAATAGTCGGCCGTAGCACGCAGGTGCTGCAGGGCACGTTCCAATAAACTTATTTTAGCGTCTCCTTCGCCTTGAAAAACATGACCCAGGCAATGACTTAGTATCAAGGCACGGCATGACCGGATCGTGTCTACAAATAGAGAGTGGGGACCATTAAAAGAATGAATGAAGCCGCCGCTCTTGACTGGCGTCCATCGTCCGGCCTGAACGGCTCCGGAAATTTTCAACGCCAATTCGTAAAAATTCTTTTCCCACTCATTGAATGGAATTTTTCCTTCCTTCATTAGGCGGAGCAAATTGCCATACGTGCTGACATTGTTGAAGCCATGATCGTGCACTCCGGTATGGCTGACGTGCGGGGCCATGAGGTCGACGGTCTTTTTTCGTCCGCTCTCCAAAAAGCTTTTTTCACCGACGGCATCGAACTGCAAAATAGCAGAGCCATATTGAAAACCCTGCGTCCATTCTGTCCATCCCCGCGTCGAATATTTTCCGTCCACCGTAAAGACCGGCGAGCCCTTGCTGGCATCGTAGTTTTTTTCAATCTGCGTGATCTTTTCTCCGGAGAGCTCCCAGAACCGCTGGAGCCGGGAGGTGAAATCGGATGGGGTTAGCTGAAGGTTGATCTTGATCATTACCAAATGCGAATTTTGTTCGCGCATAATGATAATAATTATAACCGACAATTAATACTACTTTGATTTGAGGGGCGAAATTTGCCACGAAGACACGAAGACACGAAGATCATTTAGGGTTCCGGGCTTCCATTTAATCGGTATGATGAGCAATGGTATTTGCTTGGTAAAGTGGAGGCAGCCGGATGGCGACCAAATTTTTCTAGAGAGGAATAGCAAAAAAAATTTAGTGTCTTAGTGTCTTTGTGGCTAAAGGAATCTCCATCAGTTCGGTACCAATAAAAAAGTCCCGGAGAATTCTCCGGGACTTTAATTCAAAAATCCGACTTTGACAATTAGTGATAATACGAATTTTGCGCCAGGTTTTTATTCGTATTGATCTCCGTCTGGGGAATCGGAAAAATAAACTGAGGATCCGTGTACTTGATCGTAATCGGATTGCCCTGATTGTCCACGCCGGCGATTTGTTTGCCGGTCCTTTTGTAGTCGTGGATGCGTTGTCCTTCAAACGCAAGTTCCAGGTCTCTTTCGAGCAGAATATCGCCCAGGACTACCAAGGCGTATGGGGTCGCGCCCGCTTTCGACCGAATGGCATTGACATCATTAACAGGAGTATCACCTACAGAACTACTGAGCCGCTCGTTGCATTCGGCGCGGATCAGGTACATCTCAGAAAGGCGGATCACGGAGATATTGGCATAGGGATCTTTCCATTTTGCACTGGTGACAGACGCTTTATTGCAGGTTCCATTGTAAATCAATAATGTTACCCTCTTGTCGGCAGGTTCATACAGGTTGATGAATTGGTTATTGATTCCCACATCGCCGCGGCTGGCGCTTCCGGGTACACTCGGATCGCAAGCATAAAATGTAGTCAATCCATCGTTGGCCGTGCCCGCATTATTGAGCGTGGTTTGTTGTATTTCAAATATACTTTCGGAAGAACTTCCATTGAACGCTTCTTCTACTGAGCCAGTCAAGCTGTAGGTGCCACTACTGATAACGGCGTCTGCGCTCGTCAAGGCGTTGTTATAATCACCTTTGGTCAGATAAACCCTGGCCAGAAAGGCGGCAGCGGTAATTTTATTTGCATATACATCATCGGCCGCAGGCAGGAGGGTTTGTGCTTCCGTCAAATCAGCGATAATGGAAGTATAGCAGGCGTCGATGGTTGCCCTGGCGGGAAGTTGAATCTGAGCAAAATCTTCCGTGGGCTGAGTGAGCAGCGGTACTCCCAAATTGGTCGATGGTTCCATCCAGAAACGGAGCAACTCGAAATGAACAATCCCTCTCAGGAACAGGGCCTGGCCCTTGAACGTATTGCGGTCGCTCTCCTTGGCTTTGTCAAGGCTGACCAAAATGGTATTAGCTAAATTAATAGCGCCGTACCCTTTT
>DATHFS010000243.1:0-3331 GCA_035317975.1 Cyclobacteriaceae bacterium
CTTTTAGAATCTTGGAATCTTCCTGTTCCTGCTGGACTCGCACTTCCTCGGCATCGGATACGGCCTGCCGTTTTTCACGTCGGTATTTTGCGCCGCTGAATTTCTTGCCCCCGCCACTGAGTTTAGCGAGCGTTGCCCGGATTTGATCCTGGATTTCCTTTTCTGTGGGTTCAGCCTTTTGTGTGCGAGGGGTCAGGGGCCGCTTTTGTCCCGGACCGGCGCTGCGGTTGTTATCATTCGGAGAAACAATCCTTTTCCGCGGGCGCTTTTTCTGTTCGTTGCGGATATCGGACGACGCTACCGGTTGGTCTTTCTTTTTTTCTTTTTCGGGCGGCAACTCTATCCGGTCCACCACCTTCAAGCCCTGGAGTCGATTTGCTTTTGCTTTGATCAACTCCTGTTCCGGTTGTTTTTCTGCAACAGGCTCCGCTTTCGGTTCTTCTTTTACAACAATCTCCGGCTCGGGTTCGGGCTTCTTTTTCTCTTTTACAAGATCAATTTTGCCGAGTACTTTAATTCCCTCCAGTTTCGGTTTTTCACGCTCTACTTTTTCGGGCTTCGGCTCTTCCTTGAATTTGATTTCTTTCGATCCAAGGTTCTTGATCATGATGCGCTCTTCTTCCTCTATTTTCTTGCGGTGCGCCTCCGCTTCGGTACCAATGGTGACGGTCTCAGGGTGTTTTGCTCCGATGCTCAAACTGGAGGCTTCCAATTTTTCAGAAGCCGAGGAGGCATATTCTTTGGCGAGCATAACAAACTGCTCGGGGGTCAGCTTGGCGTTGGGATTATTCTCAACGATAAAGCCTTTCTTGGCCAAAAACTCCAAAATGGTATTGTGTCCCACGTTGAGTTTCCGGGATGCCTGACCTAACCGTATCAATTTTTCTTCTGCCACTGTTCTGACTTTATTATGGGAATCCTTGAATTTTTAGCTTGATCCCTGCATCGTTGCCTTCAAATAAGCGGTAAAAATGCAGAAAATTGGCTTCATCGTCTTTACGCAGGTTGAAATAAATTGTTATTCAAATTCTTTCTTAAGAACATTTAATACGATTTCGACGGTTTCTTCCTCCAGATCGGTTCTGCGTACGAGCTCTTCCTTATTCAAATTAAGAACACTTTTGGCAGAGTCCAGGCCGATGCGCTTGAGTTCGTCGATGACCCAGCTTTCAATTTCGTCTGAGAATTCGTCCAGGTCGACATCCTCCTCCTGGCTTCCGTCGGTTTCACGGAATACATCGATCTCCATGCCCACCAGCCGGCTTGCCAGGCGGATATTTAACCCGCCTTTTCCGATCGCAAGGGAAACCTGGTCGGGACGCAGGTGCACCGATACCCGTCCGTTTTCCTTATCAATCTTAATGCTCGTGATCTTGGCGGGGCTCAGGGCGCGGGAAATGTATAACTCGAGATTTTCCGTGTAATTGATTACGTCGATATTTTCATTTTGTAATTCGCGAACGATCGCATGGATGCGGGAGCCTTTCATCCCTACACAAGCGCCTACAGGATCAATCCGGTCGTCATACGATTCCACTGCTACTTTTGCGCGCTCACCGGGCTCGCGTACAACCTTCTTGATGGTGATCAGGCCGTCGTACACTTCCGGCACTTCCTGTTCAAAAAGCCTTTCCAGGAAAACAGGGGACGTCCGGGAGAGAATTATTTTAGGGGTGCCGTTCACCATTTCCACTTTGTGAACGATGGCCCTCACGGTTTCTCCTTTGCGGTACCGGTCTTTGGGTATCTGTTCGCTGCGGGGAACGGAAATTTCATTCCCTTCCGCATCGGTCAGGAGCACTTCCCGGCTGAGCAACTGGTATACTTCACCGGAGATGATTTCTCCGACGATGTCCTTGTATTTTTGAAAAATAATGTCTTTTTCAAGGTCTTTTACCTTTTGGAGCAAGGTTTGGCGAGCGGTCGTGACGGCTCTGCGGCCGAAATCTTCCAGGTGAATTTCTTCCGCTACTTCCTCGCCTACTTCAAAGTCAGGTTCGATTTTCTTGGCTTCGGTAAGGCTGATTTTATCGTGTTCCCAGATGTCTTCTGAGTCGTCGTCGACGATCTCACGGAATCGCCAGATTTCCAGGTCACCCTTGTCGGCATTCACAATGATATCAAAATTATCATCGGTGATATACTTCTTGCGGATCATGTTGCGGAAGACATCTTCCAGGATCCGGATCATCGTCGGGCGATCAATGTTCTTTTGCTTCGCAAAGTCGGCAAACGATTCTATGAGTGTTGCGGTGTCCATCATGGCACGTGAAATTTATTTAAACGAAACTTGAACTATAGCTCTTTCTATTTCTGAAAACGGCACTACTATTTTTCTTACCTCTTTTACTTTTCCATTTTTTTCTTCCCGTTCGAGGACCAGCGTAGCCTCATCGACCGCGGCCAGTTTCCCTACCTCGACAATCTTGTCGGTCAACTGGACTTTTACTACCCGGCCAATGTTCTTGACATACTGCCGCTTCATTTTCAGCGGATGGTCCACGCCGGGCGTGGTTACTTCCAGTGTAAAATTATCCCCGGTGTCTCCCTGTTCTTCCAGGACGTTCAGCAGTTTCCGGCTCACCGTGGCGCAATCGTCTATTGTTATACTGTGATCTCCGTCCAGAATGACCGTTACTTTTTGAGGTCCTTGTTTCGAAGAAACAACCACATCGACCAGGAACTGGCTCTCATCCAAAAGTGCTTGCCGGGCCCAATTTTCAATGTTTTCTTTCAAAATCATAAAGTAGTAACAACGAAAGAGGGGACTTGCGGTCCCCTCTTAATCGAATTCAATCAGAAGATGATGCAAAGATAGGTCATTTTTAGATGATCACAAAATTGGATGTTTTTTGTCTTAGTAATAATAGCCGTAAATAATGAACATAAGCTTTTGAAGCTTAGTCATGTTCAGTGGTTTTAATTTGCTATTGGCAAGTGAAACCAGATACTTACCCAACAATAGGCTGTCGTACGTTTTCATACCTTTTTTTAGTGATTTTAGAAAGTTATACCCGAAATTCACAACATCAAAAGCACTCAAATAATTGCCGTGGAATCGCGTTTGGCCTTCCGGTTAACCTGACAATTTTATCCCTATTCCAATTTAAAACTCTATTTTTAGCCGATCAAATTCAAGCTGAGATACTCCACGTTGTTTGGAGATGCGTATTCAAATTCTAACTCGAATGAAAATTATTTATTGTTTGTCGCTGAGCAGTGCGCTGCTGTTTTCATGCAGCCGTGAAAGAGGAAAAAATGCAGAATCGGATACGCCATTGAGGTCGGTGAATGTACCCCGGTTCAACGGCGATTCAGCTTTTTATTTTGT
>DATHFS010000244.1:0-3430 GCA_035317975.1 Cyclobacteriaceae bacterium
GAACTGGAAAAGAATAGGGCGATGCCGACGGAAACCCGATCGGATGGTTAGGCTTTTATCGCTCTTGCATGAATCCCAATTAACTTCTTCATGTACTCATTCGTACAGTAAAATTCGGCATTATTCCTGGCCCAGCCCTTGGCCCCTATCGGTCTGTTGTTCAGCAAGCACGCAATATTCGGCTCATGCAGCCCACGCAAACGCCAACATGGGTTAATTCGCGACCAGCAATTAAATTTACCAAATCCTTATTCTCTGGTCTTCCGTTTTGTAATTCTTATCGCCAGGCTGCACGTTAAATGACTGATAAAACGGGGCAAAGTTCATCAGTGGACCGTTTACACGCCACATCGCGGGTGAATGCGGATTGTTGTTCACGTACGTTCGCAGGAATTCATCTCTCGTTTTTACTCTCCATATCCGCGCAATGGATAGAAAGAACCGTTGATCGGGAGTAAAGCCATCGATCTTGACGGAATCTTGTCCCTGCGGGGTCATCTTAAACGCGTCGTAGGCAATGGCAACCCCACCGTTGTCGGCCGTGTTCTCGCCTACCGTCAAGGCACCCTTGATATGAACACTGTCCAAAACGGTGAACGAACTATATAACTCCACTACTCTTTTTGTCTTTGCCCTGAACTTCTCGTAATCCTCCTTCGTCCACCAATTTTTTACGTTGCCTTCTTTGTCGAACTGCGCACCCTGGTCGTCAAAGGCGTGTGTCAGTTCATGGCCGATCACCATTCCGATTCCCCCATAGTTGATGGCGTCATCCGCCGCAAAATCAAAATAGGGAAATTGCAAAATGCCAGCAGGGAAGACGATCTCATTAAAAGACGGATTGTAGTAGGCGGTAACCGTAGAGGGAGTTGCTCCCCATTCTGTTCTATCGACCGGCTTGTTCAGCTTTGCCAACTCAAATTTCCAATCATTATCGTTGAGCGAGAGTACGTTTTCGAAGTAGTTGGATCGGTCAATCTGCACCTTGTCATACTTCCGCCATTTGTCCGGATACCCCAGCTTTTTGGTGATCGCATATAGTTTTTCTTTTGCTTTTTGCTTTGTGCTGTCACTCATCCAATCAAGGTGGTTAATCCTGTTCTCAAACGCTTTCTGGAGATTATTCACTAACGCCAGCACACGATTCTTTGCGGCTTCATTAAAATATTTCTTAACATAGAGCTGTCCCAGCGCTTGTCCCAACCCGGCATCAACACTTTCTGTCATGATCTGTCCACGGGATTTCTGCACGGCCTGTCCGGACAATGCTTTCGAGAATTCAAATGATGCATCCACGAACGGCTTGCTGAGCACATTGGCGTAGTTCTCCAGGGTGCCTGCCTTCAGGTAAATTTTCCAGTCACCGATCGGAATGGACTTCAACAGCGCATTTAACTTGTCATAATAGGCAACTTGAGCCATGTCAATGGAATCCGTCTTTGCACCCAAATTCTCCAGCGCCTTTACCCAATCCAGATTTGATTGTTTCTTGCTGACCGTTGCTACCGCTGTCTTATTGTAATTGCTGTTCACATCCCTGAGCTCAACATTTGTTTTATGCGATGCCGCAAGCTGTTTCTCAACGCCATAGACAATGTCCGCATTTTTTGTGGCGGCGGTCATGTCCGTGCTGGTTAATTGAAACAACGCGCCGACGTATTTTTTATAGGCCTTCTGAATGCGGATCGTAGCCGAATCGGTTCTAAAATAGTAATCCCGGTCAGGCATGCCGATTCCGGCCTGATAAACATGGGCGATGTTGATGCTGCTGTTTTTATTGTCAGGCGAGATACCAAAACCAATAATGGAGTGATTACCTGAATTCAATTCTCTTGTCACAAACCTGATGAGCGATGGCACATCGGCAATAGCATCGATACGTTTTAGTGCGGGTTGGATGGGTTCGTATCCACGCCGGTTGATCGTTGCCGTATCCAAACCGGAAGCGTAAAAGTCGCCTACCTTTTGCTCAATGCTTCCATTCGTGTTTTTACTTTTTGAAACGCTGTCGAGGATATTCTGAAGGAGTCGTTTTTGTGGAATGTTCAGGAACATATAGGAACCAACGCCGGATTGATCGTCCGCAATCTTCGCCGTGTCATACCAGAGTCCATTGACATAGCGAAAAAAATTGTCGCCCGGCTTAATGGTGGAGTCAATTCCGGCCAGGTCTACAAAGCTTTTTTTGGGAGAGTCTGACGTATGGCACGCACCCGATACAATCAACACGGAAACAAGGGGAAGAATTCTATTCATACTGTTGGGGATTTTTTAAAGATAACAGGAATATTCCGGAATTATCTGACCCAGGTAATTCAGTAATGTGGGCGAAAACTGTCGGATTCCGCTAATCATCTGGCCCACCAATTGTCTGAACTGTGATTCCTGTGATTTTTTATGATTTATGGGACAGAGAGGCTTGTATTTCTTGTTGGTGAGTCTTTTGAAATTGAGGCTTTTTTCTCCGAAGTTAATGATTGAGTTTTTTCCTCCTTTATCATCATTTATCCCCTTTGATCCTCTTCAATTAAGGTCATCATCTTAATCAAATAAATCAAAAGAATCACAGTTCAGACAATAGCGGCGAGAAGGTTTTCCTGACAATTTTCCCAGTTTCAACTACCTTCGCCCCAACAGGGAAACAATACCGATGAAATATTACTTCAGGGGCTACTTACTTTGTGTACTCATCTTTTTTATAAGCGAATTCCCGGGCTTCGCTCAGTCGGTTTACATAACCAAGACTGGAAAAAAATACCATACTGAAGATTGCCGGTATTTGAAACAAAGTAAAACTCAAACGACATTATCAGAAGCGATATCGGCGGGATTCACCGCGTGCTCGGTCTGTTCACCCCCGACGAAAATCACTTCGCAAAAACAAACTCAGGCTCCGAAGATCAGAAATGTAGTTAGCCGGCGGTGTACAGGTACCACAAAAGCAGGAGCCCAGTGCAAACGCATGACAACAAATGCGAACGAACGATGCTGGCAGCATCAGTAAAACATTGAAATAGAAGTCAGATCAGAAATTACGGCTGGAGGGCAGCCAGTTTCTTTTGGAATTCTTCAGACCTTTTCCTGATATATTCAATTTGCTGGTCGGGAGACAAGTCCTTAATCTCTTGGTAAATCCTTTCCCGTTGTTGCCGCACAAATTTTACAGCATCAAATTCCTTCTCGGTTTTTACTTCAGTTTTCATACTCCATCAATTCCTTTGGCGATCTTATTTCGAGGGTATGCAGCCCGGCCTTCAAATTTACGGAATTATACCCTCTAATCCTCTTAAGGTTAACTATATGCTGAAAGTTCCAGCTAACCAGAACATCTGCCTTATGCAGTGTCGCAAGGGCGATATGTCGGCAATCAATGAGGCTGGTGGCGCCGACCACTTTTTCAGCCACGTACTGATCTGCCAAGCCCATAGCC
>DATHFS010000245.1:0-5369 GCA_035317975.1 Cyclobacteriaceae bacterium
TATGTGGTGATTGACCTTGGCATGGTTGAAATTCTGGAAGACATCACCCCTCCCCAGCGCGAACAATTAAAAGAAAACCTGCTTCAGTCCGGGTTGGAATTGCTGGACAGCAAAAAAAGTATCCTGATCGAAAAAATAAAATCGTGGGCGAAAAATGAGATTGATTATTTCATTTCAGATAAATGGAAGGAAAAGAAATTAGAACCCTCACCGGAAGCCGATAAACTGACGATCCTGCGGCGGCTAAGCCTTGACTTAACGGGTCTTCCGCCGGCGGAAAAAACGGCAACACAATTTCTAAGGGATAGCAGTGCGCAAGCATACGAAAATCTGGTGGATGCTTTACTGGCATCCCCACGCTATGGCGAACACTGGACGGCCTTATGGCTCGACCTCGCCCGCTATGCGGATACAAAAGGATATGAACGCGATTACAGTCGCACCATTTGGCGTTATCGCGACTGGCTCATCCGCGCATTTAACGAAAACAAACCGTACGATGAATTTATTACGGAACAACTCGCCGGCGATTTACTTCCTCATCCTACCGACGACCAACTTATAGCAACGGCATTTCATCGCAATACGATGACCAACGATGAGGGAGGGACAGAAAATGAAGAGTTCCGGACGGCAGCCGTACTCGACAGGGTCAATACAACATGGGAGGCATTGATGGGCACCACCTTTGGATGCACACAGTGTCACAGTCACCCCTATGATCCTTTCCGTCATGATGAGTACTATAAATTTGTAGCGTTCTTTAACAACACCCGCGATGAAGACACCTATGCCGATTACCCGCTGCTGGTCCATTTTGTTAAGGAGGATAGCATAAGGTTAGGGAAATTGCAAGCCTGGATTTCCAGCAACGCCTCCCCACAACAATCCGGGGAGATCTATCAATTTGTAAAAACAGGACAACCGAGCATCAACTCGCTGCAGGCTGATCATTTCGTCAATAGCGAACTGAATGATACCAAGTGGCTCATTTTCCGAAATCATGCAGTAAGCCGGTTGCCTCATGTCGATCTCACCGGAAAGAACAGATTGATTTACCGCTTTATGAGTTTTGAAAAGGGAGGCGAGTGGACCCTCCATCTCGATGCACCCGGCGGTCCCGTACTTGCGAAAGTTGTTCACGGAAACACAAAAGGGAAATGGACTATTGCCCAGGCGAGTATTCCCCGCACGGCGGGAGAACATGCGGTGTACTTCACGTATGAAAACCCGTATCTCAAAAAGCCGGGTGACAACGGAATGATGTTTGATTGGTTTCATTTTACAGAAGAATTTCCGGGCAAGGGAAAGCGGGGGTATGACTCAGCGCAATCGGCATTCTGGAAGCTGATAAATACCAACGCTGAAACGACCCCCATCATGATGGAAAATCCCCGGTCGATGAAGCGAAAGTCTTTTGTATTTGAGCGCGGGAACTGGTTGGTGAAAGGGAAGGAAGTACAGCCTGGCACACCCCATTCCCTTCTGCCGTTTCCGGCGGATATGCCAGCCAATCGGTTGGGATTGGCGCGGTGGATCACGAGCAAGGAACATCCCCTTACGGCCCGCACACTCGTTAACCGCATGTGGGAACAACTCTTCGGCATAGGTTTGGCCGAAACATTGGAAGACCTCGGAACCCAGGGCGTTCCACCGACGCATCCACAATTGCTTGACTACCTCGCCTGGCGGTTTGTGAACGACGATCATTGGAATATAAAATCATTGTTGAAAACCATGGTGATGTCGGCTACGTACCGGCAGGATTCGCGGATTTCTGATGTGTTGTCGGAGAAAGATCCGAACAACAGATATTATGCACGGGGTCCGCGGGTGAGGCTTTCGGCGGAACAAGTACGGGATCAGACCCTGGCCGTCAGCGGACTTTTAAGTGCTAAGATGTATGGCCCAAGCGTGATGCCGTATCAACCGAAAGGCATTTGGCAATCACCTTATAATGAACTGAAGTGGAAGATCAGCAAAGGGGAGGACAGTTATCGCAGGGCAATCTATACTTTTTGGAAACGGACCAACCCCTATCCTTCGATGATCCTTTTCGATGGGATGGCAAGAGAAGTTTGCTCGGCACGACGGATTCGCACGAACACTCCCTTGCAGGCCCTGGTTACACTCAATGATTCCGTATACGTTGAAGCAGCCAGAAGTTTTGCGCGGCGCATCTTGCAGGAAGCACCCGGACCGGTACGCAACCAGATTCAAAAGGCCTATGCCCTTGCCATTGGCAGGCCAATCAGCGAAGAGAAGCTGCACGTGCTTCTTCAACTGTACGACAAGACTTCAACCACGTTCAGAAAGGCATCTACTAAAAATCAAAGCAACGAAGACCCGGCGCTCGAACTGGTTGCCAGCGTGATCCTGAACCTGGATGAGTTCATAACAAAAAACTGATCATGAAGGAGATTGAAAATTTAGTAGAAAGAGCACGGCGGGAATCACTTGAATTCATTACGCGAAGGCATTTCTTAAAAGACTGCTCTTTGGGGTTGGGCGCTATGGCACTGTCCGGTTTGCTTCCGGGGTGCGGTTCACCCACTGCCTCTTCAGCGGGGCTCGCTGATTTGATGAATCCACTGGCCCCCAAAGCCCCTCACTTTCCCGGCAAGGCAAAAGCGGTAATCTATCTGCACATGGCTGGCGCACCTTCGCAGTTGGACCTCTTTGATTATAAGCCCGATTTATTCAAACTTGACGGACAAGCTTGTCCGCAATCCTTTTTGGAGGGGAAGCGATTTGCCTTTATCCGGGGTGTGCCGAAAATGCTCGGTCCTCAAGCCGTCTTTAAGCAACGGGGACAGGGGGGAGCATGGATTTCTGACCATTTGCCTCATATGGCTTCCATTGCAGATGAATTCACTTTTTTAAAAGCAGTTCACACCGATCAATTTAACCACGCGCCAGCGCAATTACTGATGCATACCGGTAGTCCTCGTCTTGGCCGGCCGAGTATGGGCTCCTGGGTGACGTATGGATTGGGGACGGAAAATAATAACCTGCCGGGGTTCGTCGTACTCACTTCGGGCGGCAATGCTCCCGACGCCGGCAAAAGCGTATGGGGCAGTGGATTTCTTCCTACCGTTTATCAGGGTGTCCAGTGCCGGTCGGAAGGCGACCCGGTGTTGTTCATCAAAGACCCGGAAGGAGTGAACCGCGATATGCGGAAGGCCTCTATCGATGCGATCAATGATGTAAATAAGTTGTCATACAAAGAATTCAAGGACCCCGAGACGCTGACACGGATTGCTCAATATGAACTGGCGTTTCGCATGCAAACCACCGTGCCGGATGTCATGGACATTTCCAAAGAGCCGGAGTATATTCACGAAATGTATGGCACAAAGCCGGGCAAGACATGCTTCGCAAACAATGCATTGCTGGCCAGAAAACTGGTGGAGAAAGGGGTGAGGTTTGTTCAATTATTTGATTGGGGCTGGGACTGTCACGGTACCGATCCGGATACAGCCATCGACCTGGGGTTGATCAATAAATGCAGGCAGGTGGACAAGGCCACCTCCGCGTTGATCATGGATCTAAAGCAGCGCGGCCTGTTGGAAGATACGCTTGTAATTTGGGGAGGTGAATTTGGCCGCACGCCCATGCAGGAAAACCGCGAAGGCAAGACGAACCCTTTCAAAGGGAGGGATCATCATGTTGAGGCTTTCACAATTGCGATGGCCGGCGGAGGAGTAAAGAAGGGATTTTCGTTCGGAGAGACGGACGAGATTGGATACAGCGGAGTCAAGGATAAGGTGAGTCCCTTTGATGTTCAGGCTACCATCCTTCATCAGCTCGGCTTTGATCATGAAAAACTAATCTATCACTTTCAGGGACGGCCTTTCCGGCTCACCGATACAGAGGGAAAAGTCATTCGCCAAATAATTTCGTAACCATGACGGTCAACCGCAGAACTTTTATTCAATCCTCCGTCACTTCCGGAGCGGCCATGCTATTGGCCACGGAAGCGACGGCAACAAAAAAACAAATTACTGTGCCTGCCAATTTCTCCATTAAAATTATGGCCACCAATTGGGGCTTTGAAGGAAGCCCGGACCAATTTTGTGATAAAGCAAAGAAAGCCGGCTACGATGGCATTGAGGTAGGGTGGCCCGCTGATGAGGCGTCGCGGAAGTTGCTTTTTGACGCAATAAAAGCGCATGCCCTGGATTTTGCTTTTTTGATTGGAGTCTGGGATACCGATGACTATGCCACGCACTTTAAGAGCTTTGAAAATAAGGTACGTGCCGCAGCGGCCACCAAACCACTCTATATTAATTGTCACGCGGGACGGGACCATTTTTCGTTTGAGCAGAACAAGGCATTCATGGACTTGACGGCACGGGTTCATCAGGAAACAAACGTTCCGATCTACCATGAGACGCACCGTGGCAGGATTTTGTATTCGGCCCCCGTAGCCAGGACATTTATTGAGAAGATTCAGGATCTGCGTCTCACGCTCGATATCTCCCACTGGTGTGCCGTTCATGAATCGTTGCTCGCCGATCAAACCGCGACGGTGGACATGGCGCTGAAAAAGACGGACCACATTCATGCGCGCATCGGCCATCCCGAAGGCCCGCAAGTGAATGATCCCCGCGCACCGGAATGGGCCAATGCCCTCCAGTCCCATCTTGCCTGGTGGGACAAAGTATTGGAATACAAAATCAGCAGCGGATCATCGTTGCTCACTTTTTTAACAGAGTTTGGTCCGATCGATTATTTACCGTCCTTGCCGTACACGCGTCAACCGGTTGCCAACCAATGGGACATCAATATCTTCATGCTGCAGCTTCTGCGAAAGCGGTATTCGAAGTAGATGATGAGTCTTGCGGAGTACATCGGTCACCTGCACCCCGTACTGGTGCACTTGCCCATCGGCATTTTGCTCACCGCCATTTTGTTTGATTGGCTCTCACACCGGAAGGGATTTCGCAAATTGCGCAAGTCCGTTCAGGGGATGTTGTTCCTGGGTTTCGTGTCGGCAGCGATGTCCGCATTTACGGGTTACCTTCTTTCTCAATCCGGTGATTACGATGCTGCCCTGTTGAACCTCCATCAATGGTTAGGAATAAGTGTTGCCGTGTTATCTCTGGTCGTGCTGTTGTTGCGCCGGCGCAAGGAAAGGGAAATCAAGTTGGCTACCTCGGTACTCATGGTCGGATTGGCTATCCTGATAGCATTGACCGGCCATGCCGGCGGCAGCCTTACCCATGGTGCTGATTATCTGAAACCACCTGCAATAGCAACCTGGTTTGGTACGGAAAGGGAAAAAGAATTTCTTCCGGCCGACCTCAAATCCGCCGTCCTGTATAGCGACCTGGTGGCGCCTATCATCAAGGCAAAATGCATCCGCT
>DATHFS010000246.1:0-9478 GCA_035317975.1 Cyclobacteriaceae bacterium
GTTCATTCGATGCCACCCTCCGCGAGCGGATGACATTCAGTAATCCGTATCAACAGTACCTGGTCGACCGGCTGGCTATTGAGACCCGTGTTTTCACGGCAGCGGATGGCGAGGTTAAATTGGTGATCGGTGATCGGTAATCCGTGATCGGTTGTTTGTCCTAACTTAAACTATGGGTGCTTAACTTATAGGAAAATCGCATTCAGCCTAGTCTAGTGCCGTTCCAACTAATTGATTCTACATCCTTTGTCAAAAGATAAGGTTGAAATGTGCACAGAGTCCCTTATTATTTGCATAAACAGACAATTGCTCCCCTATTTTTGACTATAGGATACTCTCGCAGTGCACGCCGTGGTCCGCCGTGCCTGCCTGCCGGTAGGCAGGTTCGTTGTGGCCTTTTGCGTTGCAAGGTCACGGCGGGCACGGCGAACCACGGCGAGCTCAAATTCAAAACACTCATTTGTATAAATAGATAGTTGGAAGGGCACTAGTCGTCATTGTTTGCACCACCGATTACCGATCACCGATTACCGATCACCATTTCTAGTGTAGTCGTCATTGTTTACACACCACCGATTACCGATCACCGATTACCGATCACCATTTCTAGTCCAGTCGTCATTGTTTACACCACCGATTACCGAATTACGACTCCTCCAACTCACACCCCTGATCCTCAAACTCAGTCTCAATCGTAATATGCTGAATATTTAAGTGTTGAAGCTGAAGTCGTACTTCACGCTTTAATCCTTCTAGATCGACCAGGGGGATAGCGGGCTTCACGACAAGGTGAAGAGTCATGATGTTGTAATGCCCATCCATCGACCAGGTATGCACATCGTGAATACCGGTAATGCCAGGGATCGATTTGATTTTCCTTCCGATCTCTTCCATGTCCACGTTGTCGGGAGTGCCTTGCAGAATGATCCGGAAAGCCTGGCGAAGGTTTTTATAGACATTAAATAAAATAAAGCCTGCGATAAGCATGGACAAAAGCGGGTCCAGGATGGGAACATCGGCAAACAACATCACGACACTGCCGATCAATACTGCCACCCAACCCAACACATCTTCCAGAAAATGAAGCGCCACCACGCGTTCGTTGATCGACCCGCCTGATCGCAGCCGGAACATGGCGATCGCATTCGCGACAATTCCGACGATAGCCAGAGCCAGCATACCTTCGGCATTTGCCTGTTCGGGCCGGGCCAGGCGATGGATAGCCTCTTGTAAAATAAAGATGGATCCGATAATAAGGATAAGCGAGTTGATAAAGGCGCCAAGCAGTGAAAAGCGTTTGTAGCCGTAAGAAAAAAAGTCGTCTCTTTTTTTTAGTGATTTCCGCTGAAAATAAAATGCCAGGCCCAGGGAAAGGCTATCGCCGAAGTCATGCAGCGCGTCGGACAGGATAGCGACACTGTTGGTATACAACCCACCGGCAATCTCCAGGAAAGCAAATCCCGTATTGAGCCAGAACGCTACTGTATAGTTTCGCTGGATACGGTCGTGTTCTGGAGGATGAGGGTGAGAATGGGGCATTGGGCGAGTTGGAGGAATTCGGCTCAATTTAGCCATTTTGAGTTATTCCTTAGCTTCGTGATGATCCCAGGCAATGACCTCTCCGGCCTTTCGAGCGATTATCGGGGGTTTTGACTATTTCTATTAGGTTCGTACCCAGAACTACATTTATTTCAGGCGTCAGCTAACAATTTGCAATGAGGAATTCTATAAGCAGGAAAAACGTTACCTTAGCATATTGAAAATTGAGAGAAAAATGGAAGGAATTAACTACGTGACCGACGATAAAAATGAGAAAGTGGCGGTCCAGATCGATTTACGGAAATATGGAGAGTTGTGGGAAGACTTTTATGACAGCCTGATTGCAGAGGTCCGCAAGGACGAAGAAAAGATCCCATTGGAAGAAGTGATCCGGGATCTGAAAGCCAAAGGCAAGTTGACCGAAGATGTATAAAGTTCTTGTCAGTAAGACTGCCTCCAAAGAGTTAGCTGATTTACCCACTCAAGTTGTCAATCGCATTGTCCCCGCCATTAAGAAATTAGGGGACGATCCACGTCCTCCGGGTTGCAAGAAGTTGAAAGGAGAACACGACACATGGCGTATCCGGATTGGAGATTACCGTGTGATCTATACGGTTAGTGATGTTGTTCGTATTGTGGATGTGCGCAGTGTAGGACATCGCAAAGATATTTACGATTAGCATTCCCCACCGCTCGGCCGACGCGCCCAGGCTTTGGCCGCCACATTTTTTGCTGGCCGGCTTCACTACAATCTCACGAATCACAGTTCGGTCAACCTCATCAAAAAACCCTCATCTTCGCATACAGACAATGGATCGCGCTGGCTTGGTTCTTAAAGTGGGCGTCAACAATGCCGACGATCTTTCCATTCGGGTCGATGAGCTTGCATTGCTGGTCTTTGGCCTCGCTCACGGTGAAGAGGAGCGTTCCATGGGCATCGACAAAACTGTTCTTGTCCATTTTGCCGATCCGCTGTCCCTTGCCATCATAGGCATTCCCGGATTTATCAATGACGGCTATCCGGTCGTCCATGGCGTTCTGCACAATACCTTGTTTTGAGATCCAACCCAGGACATGGTCATATTCATCATAGATCTGTCCGGATAAATTGATGACAGGAGGCTTGGGAATTTGGGCATAGAGGAAAGATGACCCTGTTACGACTACGATCAAAAAGACGATAAATGCTTTTTTCATGGTCTTGTTTGTTTTAGTACTACCAGTCCACTTTTTTCTCTGCAGGTTTATTGTTGGTATCGGGAGTTTCAATGATTCTTATTTTCAATGCGTCAATCTGTTGATTGACCAGCGAAAAGACCGTCTTGCGGTGCTGTGTCCATAACTTTTGCCAACCGCCAGCTTCCGTTTCTTCGAGGGGTTTTGTTTTCCCCGTTTTTACCATATGGTAATTCCGGTCCTGCTTGTAATAGTCAAAAATGAAATCGGAGAAGGTGTACCGGTATTTGCCATCCTTGACTTCGACGCTGACGTGATACCGTATTGCCCCCGCGACCTTCCTCAGAATACCGCTCTGAGAGTACACCGGGAACTCCGCATTTCCCGCAGTCTTCCCTTCAATGGAATCGTTTTGGATAGAACTTATTTTAACATCGCTACTACTGGCCAGTATCTTAAACCACTGCAGTTGGTTAGAATACAATGTTGATTTAAGGAATCCTTCTGCCAACACTACCTCAGCGATTTCGCATTTTCCCGATCCATTCACAGGCAAATATTGAGCGTTTGCCACGCTGAAAATCAGCAGAAAGATGACGCTCATTCCTGACTTGCCCATTCTCATTTTGTTTTAAGAATTTCAGAATTTACAGAATTCTGATCATTCTGTAAATTCTGAAAATTCTGATCTCTGATTAATATTTATAGATAAACGCCGCACCTAACGTGGTTTGTTGAGCTGTCGGATTGCCGTTACTATCTTCATAGTATTTTACTCCTCCGGCAGAGGTATCGATCCTCAGCTCAGGCTTGATGATAAGATGGCCGTCTGCCACGGTAATGGGAGCGGTAATGGTCAATGAGTTATTGACCGCACCGATGTAGCGGACCATATACTTGTCGCTGAAATGCTCGTAACGTGCGCCGATGCCAACGACATCACTGATCGCATAGTTCGTATAGAATGCAACACCGTACCAGGTGGGCGTCAACTTTTGGTACAGGCTGGTGATGTAGGCCGTTTCCGTGACGGCTGGCCCGCCGCCGGGATTGACCGTATTACTGCCTCCCTTGAAGTTGTACATCCCGTAAGCAGCATTTAATCCAACGTAGAATTTAGGTGTCATTTGATACCCCGTTGTCAGGTCAAACAGATTCCTTGAGTAGCCGCTGGTAAGGAAGGGATACACCATATTTCCAACCGAGGTTGTACCGGCACCGGTAGTTCCTGCTTTAAACCCGTCATCATTATGACCTCCTATCCAGTTGAGGTATACATTCCATCCCTCCACCGGTTTAAAATAGAATTGGCTTATCAATGATTTTTGTTTCTTCCAATCCGTTAAGGCATCCCAGTTGTTCACAACACCGACCATTAAATAGGCATTGCCGGAAAAGGCATATTGTGCTTTTGCTCCGATATGATAGAAGGGTCCGTTATTGAAGAGATTGGAGAGAGAGTAGTGATAATTGACCGGGGCGTCGATGACTTCATACCCGATGTGGGTACCGAACTGGCCCACCGTAAAACTAAGTTTGTCGGTTGCTTTGTACGTAAAATACGCTTGCTTAATGGCGGCCGATGTACCGTACAGCGCGCTTTGATTTCCATTGGCGGGGTAGAAGCCGGTGACATATCCACCAGGCTGCATGAACCGTTGATTTCCAAAATTCCCGAGCTCGGCATTGGGTCCAAATGTCAGATCAACCACCAGATCCGATTTCTTATCGGAATACATAAACTTCGTTTGAACCAGGCCAAGAGCAAATTGGTCCGTCAGGCGGTCAAAGGCTCTTCCTGCAAAATAAGGGCCTCCGACGTTTCCGGATCCCATTAGATTACCCGACTTGGGATTGTTGAACGCATGCAAATAGTAGGAATCGATATACCCGGAGATAGTCACTTTCGGTTTTTCTTCCGGCTCCTCAGCAGCCAAAATCAACTCCGTTTTTTTGGTCTCTGTCTTGCGAATGGGAGTAGCCGATGCAACGACTACCTGGGAAAATCCAGACGAATAGAAACCGGTGACAATGATCATTACTAACAGTAGATTTTTGATTTTCATATTTCAGTGGGGTTTTGGATAAGTGCTATTGGTTTATAGTGAAAATGAAATGACCCCGATACGAATCGGGGTCATTTTAAGTTTAGAACTCCTTGGCCGTACTCAAATCGAACGGGAATACGTTTTCTCCGTGCTGGCTCAAATCAGAACCTACTTTCTTTTCTTCTGCCGTTACCGTCAGCGAAGAAAGAAGATCGGTAACCTTTAAGATGATCATGGAACCGACGAACGTGTAAATGATCACGATGGCTAAGGCAATCATGTGCACTTTGAAAAGGGTAAACTCTCCATAGAACAGTCCGTTTCCGGTTGTATTGGCGCCATTCACTGCTGTATTGGCCAGCAAGGCGGTCATCACCATTCCTACTGCTCCACCCACACCGTGGCAAGGGAACACATCCAATGTATCTTCTAAAGAAGTTTTTGATTTCCAATGAACCACGACGTTACTAATGATAGCGGCTACGGTTCCAATAAAAATTCCTGAAGGGATGGTTACATATCCGGCAGCGGGAGTGATGGCAACAAGGCCGACCACGGCGCCGATACAGAATCCAAGGGCCGAGGGCTTTTTACCCCGCGCCAAATCAAAGAATACCCAGGAAAGACCGGCGGCGGCTGAAGCGGTATTGGTTGTTGCAAATGCAGAGGCGGCTAAAGGACCGGCTGACAATGCACTACCGGCATTGAAACCAAACCATCCAAACCACAGCAATCCGGTGCCCAGCAGAACGAAAGGAATATTGGCAGGTGCGATAGCGGCCTTTGCCACAGATTTGTCTCTTAGATAGATAGCGGCAGCCAGGGCAGCAAAACCAGCTGACATATGAACCACGGTGCCGCCGGCAAAGTCAAGCACGCCCATCTTAAACAAGAATCCATCGGGATGCCAGGTCCAGTGCGCCAGGGGTGCGTAGATGAACAGGGAAAATAATACAAGAAAGATAAGGTAGGACTTGAATTTGATCTTCTCCGCGAACGTACCGGTGATCAGGGCCGGGGTGATGATCGCAAATTTAAGTTGAAAGAATGCAAAGAGTACCAGCGGGATAGTCGGCCCAAGGGACCAGGGCTTGCCATCCAGGACGTGCTGGAACATAAAGAACGTGCCTGGGTTGCCGATGACCCCTCCAATGGAGTCTCCAAAGGCAAGGCTGAATCCCACGACGATCCACAGGATGCTAATTACGCCCATGGCAATAAAACTTTGGAGCATGGTGGAGATGATATTTTTTGTATCGATCATCCCTCCATAGAAATAGGCCAGACCCGGGGTCATGAGTAATACAAGAGCGGATGCGGCCAACATCCATGCTACATCTCCTGAATTAATTCCTTCCGTAACGATCGGACCGGGGACCGCTGGCATAAAGACCGCCAGCAGGCTCACAGCCAGAAGGAGTAACAAAAAAAAGTAAGATTTTTTCATCGTTGTGAATTGGGTTAGTGAAAAGACGGGTTATGTATAACATTTAATCAAACATCATAATAACCGTGTAATATTTTACCCCATTTGCAAAAAAAATTACCGCATCCGATTGAAATGGGGCTAATTTTTAAACAATTATTAAAAAAAAGTATGCTTTTTGTAAATATCATGATCATTTTTGCCCCTCTATTTCAAAAAATGTGAAATTATATAAGCCTGATGGAATCAGGACCTGACTCGAAAATGTTAACGGATTACTATTTTACCTCTAAAAGCAGAATTGCAATCGTATTCTGACAAAAAGAGGGCATAAAATGATCCAATAGTTGGAAAAATGAATATCTTTTGTCAGATTTTGCATAAAATAATACCTAACCTATGAAAAAAATAGAAGCGATCATTAGAACCGCCAAATTTGAAGATGTGCATACCGAGCTCGCCAAGATCGGTATCGGTTTCATGACCTACTCGGAAGTGAAGGGGATTGGCATGGAGCACCCGGATAAGCAGCAGTACCGGGGAGCAGCGTACGATGTCGGTTATATCCCCAGGATCCGGTTGGATATCGCCGTACCGGACGACAAGCTGGCCAAAGTGATTGACTGCCTCCTGCAAACCGCCCACACGGGGAAAGTCGGTGATGGAAAGATCTTCGTTTACGACATCGCAGAAACCTATCGCATTCGAACAAAAGAAAAAGGGGAAAAAGCACTTTGAACCACACGAACCTAAACACAAAATAAAAATGATACCAATGGAAACTTTACCAGGCATATTAAAATTCTATCCGGAAGAGGCGAAAACCCGGCTGCGAATTTCAAGTAAGAAAAAGATCGCTCCTTCCCCTTACATTCTGATTTCCTTTATCTTTTTGTTTCTTTTGACCATCACGGGAGCAGCGTATGCTACGGCAGATGTTCCGAAGGATTCTGTAAAACAGGATTCCACAGTGGCTGCCGTAGTAGTAGAAACTGCGGCCGCTGTGATTGCCCCGGTGCCGGCTGCGCCCACAGTCAATAAGGGCGATGTTTCCTGGATGCTGGTCTGCACGGCGTTGGTCTTAATGATGAGCGTTCCGGCCCTGGCCCTCTTCTACGGAGGATTGGTCCGGTCAAAGAATATTTTGTCGATGTTGATGCAGGTGTTTGTCACCTTCTCCCTTATTACTGTGCTTTGGTGTATCTACGGGTACAGTCTTGCCTTTACCGAAGGCAATGCTTTTTTCGGAGGCTTTAGCCGGTTGTTCCTGGCTGGTACATTTGACTCTGCGACGGGAGCCTTCTCGATGGCGGCTACCTTCAGTAAAGGCGTCGTGCTTCCTGAACTGGTATTCGTGGCCTTCCAGGCGACCTTTGCTGCTATTACCTGTGCGCTTATTCTTGGAGCGGTCGCAGAGCGGATGAAGTTCTCTGCGGTACTGCTATTCATGGTGATCTGGTTCACCTTTAGCTATTGTCCTATTGCACACATGGTCTGGTTCTGGATGGGACCCGACGCCTATACCGATGCTTCCGTCGTCGATGCAATGAATGCCAAAGCCGGCCTTATTTGGCAATGGGGTGCATTGGATTTTGCCGGTGGTACCGTCGTTCATATAAATTGTGCTATCGCAGGTCTGACAGGCGCTTTTCTGGTGGGCAAACGTTCCGGTTTTGGAAAGGAACCCATGCCGCCTCACAACCTGACAATGACCATGATCGGAGCCAGTATGCTGTGGTTTGGTTGGTTCGGATTCAATGCTGGTTCGGCTTTGGAGGCCAATAGCTTTGCAGCACTTGCATTCATCAACACGTTCCTGGCTACTGCTTGTGCCGTATTGGCCTGGGTAGTGGGCGAGTGGATATTCCGTGGCAAACCTTCTATGTTGGGTGCAGCTTCGGGAGCCGTGGCGGGTTTGGTAGCCATCACTCCAGCCGCAGGAAATGTCGGGATTGCAGGAGCGTTTGCGATCGGAACAGCGGCTGGATTTATCTGCCTTTGGGGTGTAAATGGCCTGAAGAAAATGTTGAAGGCGGACGATTCACTGGATGTATTTGGTGTTCATGGTATTGGAGGGATCACAGGAGCTTTGCTTACTGGCGTATTCAATTCACCTGATCTGGGTGGTCCTGGTTTAGTGACCGACTGGGTTACTGCCACCACCGGCTATCCCGGGATCGGAGCACAGTTCTGGATACAACTCAAGGCCGTCCTGCTGACATTAGTCTGGTCAGGGGTCGTAGCGTTCATTGCCTATAAGATCACCGGCGCTGTGGTCGGGCTGAGGCCTTCTGAGGAAGACGAACGCAAGGGGCTTGATATCGTTGAGCATGGTGAACAGGCGTATGACATGTAATTAGATTTGTACTTTTCCATGGGAACGGACCGCTATTTGGCGGTCCGTTTTTGTTTGAGTGAAAGTCTAAATTTTAAGGTTGTAGTTAACTTCGATATTCATTCATTATTCAAAAATTCTTGTGTGACTAAATTAGTTTACCCAAGTAAGTCACTTAACGATGCTTTGCTTCTCTGCGCCTCCTTGGCGTCTCTGCGCCTCTGCGGTGAAAATTCCTTTTGGAGTATCTCACCAAACATCTAAATTTATCCAAACGATTCCCCATGCCCGCGACTCCGTTCCCTGAAAAAGTTTTACAATTTGGCACCGGCATTCTGCTGCGCGGCCTTCCCGATTATTTCATTGATAAAGCCAACCGGCTTGGAATTTTTAACGGCAGCATACTGGTCGTAAAATCGACTGCCGGTCCGGTGGAGGATTTTGAACGGCATCAATTCCAATTCACGACGTGCGTTCGCGGTATTCATAAAGGAAAAAAAATAGAAGAGGATAGCATCAATACCGCCCTCTCCAGGGTTGTCTCTGCGCAACAATGGCCGGTTATTTTGGACGCGGCGATCAGCCCAGGCCTACAAGTGATCATCTCAAACACAACGGAAGTCGGCATCCGGTTTGAGCCGGAATCGATTTTTCAGAATCCACCCGCATCGTTTCCGGGAAAGCTGACGGCGGTTCTCTATGAACGTTTCAAAAAACTGGGAATGAACAGTCCGGAATTGGTTGTCATTCCAACGGAACTCGTGCCCGACAACGGAAAGAAATTACGGGATATTGTTTTGAAATTATCGGCACACAACAAACTCGAAGCGGGCTTTGCGGGCTGGCTTGAACAGAAGACTTTATTTTGCGATTCGCTCGTAGACCGTATCGTCACTCAGCCATCCGACGCGGTTAAAGAATCTTTAAAGGACTACAATTCATTAACTATTCAGG
>DATHFS010000247.1:0-3884 GCA_035317975.1 Cyclobacteriaceae bacterium
AATTGCTGAAAGGATTAATGGAAGACGGTCATAAGGGCTCTCATCCGGAACATTCTTTGTACCAGCTGCTGCAGCCCACCGGCCTCATGTTCGGTCAATCCATTGAGGCCATCGACCATCCCGATTCAAAAAATTGGACGGAGAAGGAAAGGATGAAAGTCTTACTGGCCGAGAGCCTGATCAGCAGCTCTCTCCTTTTCCACGAGAAGCCCGTCAAGAGCGCCGAGGACCTTTCCGAGATCATTTTAAAAACGTTGGTGAACATTGGCAACTTTTACAATAATATTTTTCCGGAATTAGCGACTTCTACCAAAACGCTCTTTGGCCGGAAAAAGACAGCGCTGGAACTGGCGGAGAGAATCCTGGATAAGCGTATTGAATACGCAGCCGAGAACAACAACAATTTCTGGTCCCAGTTTTTTCACAACAGCCTTTTTTTTCTCGATATTTTTATCTTTGGTCAGTGGATCCACACCAATGCCGATCGCATCGTATCGGATTTTTTCAAATACGAACGGGATGAGTTACGTTTTTCGGTGATTAAGATTATTGCCGCCGCCGCTCATGCCAGCAGTGGGATTGAATACGAAGAACGGAAGTTATTCGAGTATTTCCTGAACAGTTCGGGGTTGACGCCGGAGAATAGAAAAGAAGCCTTCTCCATTTTCGAAAAAGGAATAGAAATGGAGATGATCAATCTGCCGGCCAACAATTCCTGGATTCTGAAAAAGTATTTCCTGGAGATGGCCATCCTCACGATCTGGGCCGATAAGAAAGTGGAAGAACGGGAGTTGGCTTTCCTGAAGGAACTGTGCGACTACATGGGCTTTACCGAGGATGATCTGGAGAACAGCATGATTGCCATTGAGGGGTTTGTGCTGGAACATTGGGAACAGCTCAGCCAACTGGCGAACAAACAAGACTATCAACAGGTAAGCACTCAATTCATTGCCCGGATGTCAAGAATTGCAGACAAGAACAGGAACAGGCTTATCCGGGCGGTGCAGGAGCGCGCCGAACTAATGGAGCTGTTGCGGAAGGCCAGGTCCAGTGAACTTAACGATAAGGAGAAGGCAGAACTGCAGGAACTCCTGATCGTCGTTCTCAAGACCATTCCCACGTTGGTGATCATCTCGCTGCCTCAGCATTTTCTTACGCTGCCCATTTTGCTGAAGATCCTGCCAACTGATTTTTTTGCCGAAAGCCTCCAGGAGTCGTGAGTCCCGTTTACGTGTTGAAGTGCTTAAGTGTTTAGGTGTTGAAGTATTTGAGTGTTGAAGTGTTTGAGTGTTTACGGTAGGGCAAGACTAATACAGTATCACACAACGACTTAAACACTTCAGCACTTCAGCACTTCAACACTTCAGCACTTCAGCACTTCAACACTTCAGCACTTCAACACTTAAAAGAGGACTCACGGCTCAACACTATCCTGCTTGCGCGGGACGATCACAGAGAAAACGATGGCCAGCGTTAAGGTCGCTATAATGACCGTAAATGATAGCACGGGGTTAATGAGGATATCAAAGATCTCCAGGAGCATCTTGGCGCCGATAAAAAACAAGATGATCGACAACCCTTTCTGAAGCAGATAAAATTTATCAATGATTCCTGCCAACAGGAAGAACATGGCGCGTAGTCCCATGACGGCAAAGATGTTGGAGGTATAAATCAGAAACTCATTTTGAGTGATGGCGAAAGCCGCTGGAATCGAGTCGACAGCGAAGATCAAATCCGTTGTCTCGACCAGGATCACTACCAGGAACAAAGGTGTAAACATCCATTTGTGATCGACGGATACAAGGAATTTGCCCCCCATCTCGTCTTTCGTAATGGGAAGGTATTTGCGGCAGAGACGAAGGATCGGGTTCTTTTCGGGATCGATCTTTTCATCGCTGTCTTCGAAATAAATCTTAATTCCGGAATAGATCAGGAATACACCGAAAACATACAGGATCCAATGGAATCGCGCAATAAGATAAGCCCCGACGAAAATAAAAATCCCTCTGAAAAAAACGGCCCCTATTATTCCCCAAAAAAGAATTTTGTGATAGTATTCATCTTTGACCGTGAAGTATTTCAGGATGAGGAGAATAACGAAGATGTTATCCACCGATAATGCATATTCCGTAAGGTAGGCCGAAAAATATTCAACCGAAGCATCCAGGCCACCCTCATCGTAAACATAAACAAGGTAGCCAAAGACGGTGCTGACCACTACCCAGAAAATGGACTGGTATAGGGCAGACTTCGTCGTGATCTTTTGCGGCGTTTTGTTGAAAACACCCAAATCAATGATCAGGAAAACGGTAATGACGAGTGCAAAAACGCCAAAAAGAACTGTCTCCGTTTGACTTTGGCTTCTGAACAGCGAAAATAGGAGCATTTGCCTCTTGGTCCGGTTTATTGTGAAAGAAGGTGACTATCGGCCTACAAGGGACTGGTAATCACCTACTATAAGAATCAAAACTACAAATTAAATCCAAAACAAAAACTCACTTAGGATGTTAATACCCACTTATTCAAAAAAGAAACCAAAGGATATAATCCATAGCCGACTCACCGGGACAGACTTCAGGGTGCAAGATTGCTAACTTATTTCTAATTGCAACTTCAGGAGGTTATTATAAACACCATTTTCCATCGTGCTCAACTCACGGTGGGTTCCGGACTCCGCAATTCTTCCTTCTTTGATCACTAAAATTCTATCCACCTTGCGAATGGTACTCAGTCGATGAGCAATTACCAGGGTCGTGCGGTTCTCCATCAATTTTTCCAACGCTTCCTGAACGAGCCATTCGGATTTGGCATCCAGCGAACTGGTGGCTTCGTCCAATACCAGGATCGACGGGTCTTTTAAGATGGCCCGGGCTATGGCGACACGTTGACGCTGCCCTCCGGAAAGTTTTACACCCCGGTCTCCAACGATCGTATCCAGGTTTTGCGGAAAGCGATCGATGAACTCGAGGGCATTTGCTTTTCCTGCAGCTTCAATAATTTGTTCTTCGGTGGCGCCGGGTTTTCCATAAGCAATGTTTTCCCGGATCGTGCCTCCAAACAACAGTACTTCCTGCGGCACGATACCGATATTGCGGCGGTAATCGGAAAGCCCGTACTCAATTATATTTTTTTCGTCGACGCGTATCGCTCCTTCCTGGACAGGATAAAAGCGCATCAGCAAATTGATGATGGTGGACTTTCCTGAACCGCTCGGCCCGACGAGCGCAATTTTTTCCCCTGGCCGAATACTGAAATGGATACCTTGTAAAACCTGAAACTCCGGCCGGCTGGGATAAGAAAAACGGACGCTATCAAATTGGATGGCTCCTTTCAGCTTCAAATCATTTTTCATCCCGGTGTGCTCATCTTCCTCATCAAGAATTTCGAGCAATCGTTCGGAAGCGCCGATGGACCGCTGCAATTGACTGTAGATATCCCCTAAGCCGGCGATCGAACCACCGATGAAGGTCGTGTAGAGAACAAATGAAAATAATTCCCCTACCGTGACTTCTCCCGATTGTACCAGAAGCGCCCCATACCAGCTTACCGCGACGATGCCGCCAAACAACGTGAAGATGGAAAATGAAATAAACAACCCGCGAAATTTTGCCGCGCGGATAGCTGTTTGAACAACCTCCATCAGGGATTTACGGTAGCGCGCGACTTCGAACAGTTCATTGGTGAATGACTTTACAACGGCAATCGACTGAAGTGTTTCTTCAACTATCACGTTGGCACCCGCCAACTGGTCCTGGGTTTTCCTGGAGAGCTTGCGAATAAATTTTCCAAAGAAGAGAGCGGCCACGACAATAACGGGAAACGTGAGCAGCATGAAGATCGTGAGCTTCGGCGTCAGAATAAATATTAAGGGAATGCCGATGAGT
>DATHFS010000248.1:0-6157 GCA_035317975.1 Cyclobacteriaceae bacterium
GTATACGCCACCCGGGCATTGTAATGATATCGCTGAGGAATTTATCCGCGATGCGCATTTCAGCGAGGTCCGTGCAGCGCGCGCGTTTGCCATGCTCAATATGGCAATCCACGATGCGGGCGTCGGCTGTTGGGAGACCAAATATTATTACTTCAATCCCAGACCTACGCAACTGGATGCAGGAATACGGACAGGAACGGGTATCCCGAATTTTCCTGCTTATACTTCAGGCCATTCCACCTTTTCAGGTGCAGCCGCTACGGTGCTTTCGTATCTCTTCCCTGACCAGGCGACTTATTTTAATGAGCAGGCTTCGGAAGCATCGGTGTCGCGTTTATACGGAGCCATCCACTATCGATCGGATATCGAAGTGGGGCTTGACCATGGAAAACGGATTGGTGGTTATACGGTCAGTTTTGCAACGGCAGATGGGGCGAATTAGAAACTAATTACCTGCCACGAAGACACAAAGACACTAAGTTTAGACCTGGGGGCGAATAACCTCCGGGTCTCCTTTTTATCATCCCACATGTTCTCCCAAATAGAGGCCGCCAAAGATCGCGGCCACACAGAGCAGAAGGCTGAGACTAATGTAGAGGATTAAGGATAGGGTAAATCCTGACTGAATAAGATAAAGAGTCTCGTTGCTAAAGGTAGAGAACGTGCTAAAGCCGCCACAAAAACCTACCGTCCAAAAAAGACGGGAGGAGGCCGAAATGACGTTCTTGTGATCAGCCAGGCCGATGACAAATCCCAAAACAAAGCAAGCCACAATATTCACCACGAGGGTGCCCCAGGGAAAATGGTGATTGTGCAACGTATTCACCCACCGGCCCAGTGAAAATCGAACCGTGCTTCCCAACCCGCCCCCGAAAAATACCAATAAGAGTTCCTTCATGGTCCGGCTCTTCCTTTCGGAAGGATCTGTTTTTAGCTATTGATAACAATCATTTCTTTCATTCGGCTAAACGTGCGTTCTTTTAGCGTTTGAACCTCGCTCAGGGTCATCCCTTCCGTTGGAATCTCGGGACCAACTACAATTTTTATTTTTCCCGGCTTTGCCTGAAGCGTACCGGCTGGCATCAGGTTGCCTGCATTAAGGATGACCATGGGTAAAACAGGCTGTTGCGTTTCGATGGCAATCCGGAAGGCACCGTCATAAAAAGGCTGTAAAACTTCTTTCGTCCTGTTTTGAGTTCCTTCCGTGAAGATCAAAATGGAAATTCCCCTTTTCAGTACATCTTTTAAATGGGCCATACTTTTTTTCCGGCTTTCGATACTGGACCGGTCAACAACAACGCAAGCCGGCTTGACAATCCAGCCAAAGACGGGGATGTCCTGAAGTTCTTTTTTAGCCAGTGGCCTGATTTGGGTGGGCACCGTCAGGCAAACGCCGGGGATGTCCAGATAGGAGGTGTGATTGCTGGTATAGATATAGGCCCTTCCGGCGCGGATGTTCTCTTTTCCGATGATCTGATAGGAGATAAAATTCAATTTGCTGAAGGTCCACGACCACAGTTTCAGGAACTTATAGCCGATGGAGCCGTGCTTTTCTCCAATCAGGAAAGGGAGGAGGATCCCGGGCAGGTAGAGGATCATGAACACGAGGAAGACGAGGATTACCCATCCCGTGTAGAGTTTTAAAAGAATCGCGCGGAGGATGTTCAAGAACGGGTGATGATGTGTTGAAGTGTTGAAGTGTTGAAGTGTTGAAGTGTTGAAGTGGGGATTCCAGAACTTCAATACTTTAACACTTAAACACATCAACACTCTAGTACGTACGAATCTGCGTTTATGAAAAATACTTTGTCACCCCCGGCACGGCAGCGGCATAATTTCCGTCGGCATCGGGCAATACCAGTGGTTTGGCATCCCAGGCCAGAACCGGAGGCATAATGCTGAGTCCGGAGTTCAAGGCTTTGTCCCATTCCATAAGCTGGCCGGAATACGTCGCCATTCTGCCCATGATCGCCGTCATCGTGCTGTTAGCTCCGTTTTCGGTATCTGCAAATTTGTATTCGCGTTTTGCGATGGCCTCAAACAACTCGTCGTGTTCGGTCTGGTACGGATGATTTTCTTTCGTCTTATCGAACTGATAGAGCACCTTGCCTTGCCGGTCGGTAATATTGGCGGCGCCACAATAGATGGTCCCCTTGGTGCCCAACAGTTGCTCGTCTACTTTCGTCATGGTGCCTTTAATGTGACGGCACTGAGCGTTCAGGATGCTGCCATCGGCATATTGGAATTCCACGTAATGATGGTCAAAGATTTCTCCATAATCCTTTCCTTTGCGCACTTCACGACCTCCCATACCCTGGGCCTTTACCGGGTGGTCGCCTTTAAACCAGTTGATCACATCCATGTTGTGAATGTGTTGCTCCACAATGTGGTCGCCGCAGATCCAGGTGAAGTAGTACCAGTTGCGCATTTGATATTCCATTTCCGTCTGCTCGGGCTTGCGCGGATTAACCCACACACCGCCGTCGTTCCACCAGGTTTGCGCGGAAACAATATCGCCGACCATTCCGCCTTTCAGTCGCTGGTAGAGTTCGCGGTAAGAGTTCTGATAATGGCGTTGCAGGCCGACCACGACATTCAATTTCTTTTGTTTTGCAATCACGGCGGTCTCCAGTACTTTTTTTATTCCGAAGGGATCGGTTGCTACCGGTTTTTCCATAAAGACATGCTTGCCTTGCCGGATGGCTTCCTCGAAATGGACAGGCCGGAAGCCGGGGGGCGTAGCAAGAATGACGACGTCTGCCAGCGGGATAGCTTTTTTGTAAGCATCAAATCCGACAAATTTATTTTCTTCCGGAACGGTCATTTTGGCTTTAACCGCACCCGCTACTCCCGACGCGTCTTTGTGATTGTCGGCCATCAGGTTTTTATAACAGTCATCGAGCCGGTCGCGAAACGTATCGGCCATGGCTACTAACCTTACGTTTTGTTTGGTGAGCAGGGCTTGCATGGCGGCGCCGGTACCGCGTCCCCCGCATCCGACGAGTGCGACCTTGATCGTATCATCGACGGAGGAATTAAAAAGTGAAGCATTGGATGCCAGCGGCATCGCCAGGAGGGATCCGGTTAACAGGGCAGATTGTTTTACAAACTCTCTGCGGGAGGGGGAGTTGGATTTCATAATAATAGATTTTAGAGGTTTTTGCCGCAGATTCGCAGATTCAATTGCTCAAATGCAGGGAATATAGTTCTTTATTAAAATTACTCTTTTTGTTACCAAAGATGACTCGCCAAAGTTATAAATCAAACCGATTTTAGACCTCAGGGGTAAAATTTTTGGATTTGTGGAGACCCCAATATGGAATGTCATACCGGCAGCACAAGATTAGCCACGAAGGGATAGGACATATTTGACCCCCTGCGACGGGAGATCTGCGGCTAATTTTTTCTCATCAACGCCATATAAAACCCATCCACCCCCTCCGACGGGTAGGTTCGGTGTTCTTCCAACAACTCAAACTTACCCTCCTGAACGGTAAGAAAGTTTTTCACCTGCGCTTCATTTTCGGAAGGAAGCAGGCTACAGGTGGAATAGACCATCAGGCCCCGGGGCTTGAGTATAACGCTATAATCGAGCAGTATTTTTTGCTGCTGCGCTCTTACCCGTTCGATAAATTCCAACGACAATTTCCACTTCGCATCGGGATTGCGTTTCAACACACCCAGTCCTGAACAAGGGACATCCAGCAGCAACCGGTCGGCGGAGCTTTCCAGCCGCTTAATGACTTTTGACGAATCAATGGTCCTTGTTTCGATGTTGCTGGCTCCGGCCCTGCGCGCCCGTTTCTTCAATTCTTCCAGTTTCCATGATTCGGTGTCCAATGCGATGATGCGCCCCTTGTTTTTCATCAGGGAAGCGAGGTGCAGCGTTTTCCCGCCGCCGCCGGCGCAAGCATCGATCACCCGCAGTCCGGGCTCCGGGCGCAGGAATGGTGCGATCAATTGGGATCCGGCATCCTGAATCTCAAACTGTCCGTCTTTAAATGATTGCCTCGTAAAGATATTCTGACGTTCAGCCAGGTACAAAGCATCGGGAAACGATGCCAGTGATTCGGTCTCAATGTTTTCTTCACGTTCAAGTTGTCGTTGTAGGTCCGCTTTTGAGATCTTCAACGTATTTACTCGTAGGACTACCTTGGCCGGTTCGTTCAACGCCGAACATTCTTTGTCCCAGCGTTCGCCCAGTTCGTTGGCACATAGTTCATCCAGCCAATCGGGGAACGATTCGCGAAGCCTGCGCGTGTTTTTGGCCTGGTCATAGGCCTCCCGGAACTTCTTCGGATCCAGGCCTTCGAATTCGGTCCATCGCGGTAACTCAACCGTGTTCCAGATGCACCAGGCGCCCAGTAATTGCCAGAAATTGTCCTCTTCCAATCCCGTCAACTGCTTAAACAGCCGGTACCATCTGACAATATCGTACGTGGTCTCGGCAATAAAGCGCCGGTCGCGGGCCCCCCACTTCGGGTTTTGCTTCAGCGTTTTCTCGATTACCTTGTCGGCGTATTTATTCTCAACGAAAATCAATTCCAGTCCCTGGACAACAGCTTCGCACAGATTGCGGTATAGTTTCACTCTTTGGGTTTTTTTGTTGAAATTTAACCACGATTGTTCACCTTTTATTGGAATGGCCGTCACTTTCTGTGACTTTATTTTAAATTTGACGATCACAAACACAATCTCATGAAACGAAGAAATTTTATTCAGGGAAGCCTGGCAGCGGCCTCTACCCTTGCCATCAGTTCGGTTTATGGCTCACACTCATCTTCAAAAGGGCTGCCGTGGGCACGCCTCGCGAAGGATAGGCCCGCCGGCAAGCCATTCAAACTTAACTATGCACCCCACGATGGGATGTTTAAGAACCATGCGGGAACTGATTTTGTAGATCAGATCAAGTTCATGAATGACCAGGGTTTTCGCGCCGTGGAAGACAACGGTATGCTCGGCAGAAGTCAGGCCGAGCAGGAAAAGATTGGAAAGACATTGTCCAGCCTGGGAATGACAATGGGCGTCTTTGTTGTAGAAGGAGGAGACAATTGGAAAATCTCACTGACGACCGGCAAACAGGAATTCAAGGATACGTTTATAAAGGCGTGTAAACAATCGGTGGAAGTGGCCAAAAGAGTAAATGCCAAATGGATGACGGTGGTGCCCGGATTCTATGAACATAAACTACCGATCGATATACAAACTGCTAATGTGATTGACGCGTTGCGTCGCGGTGCCGAGATCTTTGAACCGCACGGATTGGTGATGGTATTGGAACCCTTAAGTGATACACCGGAACTTTTTTTACGGAGCCCTCACCAGTCGTATATGATCTGTAAAGCAGTGAACAGTCCCTCCTGCAAGATCTTGTACGATATGTTTCATATGCAGCGAAATGAAGGAAACATTATTCCAAACATGACGCAATGTTGGGAGGAGATCGCCTACTTCCAGATCGGGGACAACCCGGGACGAAATGAGCCAGGCACCGGAGAGATGAATTACAAGAATATTTTTAAATATATGCATGAGAAGGGATACACCGGCGTGTTGGGCATGGAACACGGCAACTCAAAGAAAGACAAGGAAGGGGAGTTGGCGGTAATCGCTGCTTACCGGGAGAGTGATTCTTTTTAGGGGAGGGCCTTGGATCAAGCTAAGTACGTAAGTGTTGAAGTGTTTATGTGTTAACGTGTTGAAGTTCTGGAATCCCCACTTCAACACTTCAACACTTTAACACTTCAACACTTCAATACTTCAACACTTCAAAGCTTAGTGTCTTTGTGGCAATGGAGATACCATCTCGCGCACTGAATTTAGCAAGAGGTCAATTTCTTCCTCCGTATTAAAATAATGCGGTGAAACCCGCAGCGCCCAATCAACTCCTTTCTTTTCAAAGTCAATCAAAGCAAAAATGCGATAGCTGATCGAAGTATTGATATTTTGTTTTCGCAGTGCTTCCAGTAAATCTTTCGGTTGCCACCGGGGAATGCGCACGGTGATAATGCTGCTTTGTTGTTTTCCGAGATCCAGCAAAGCAAGTCCGGGGATTGTTCCAACTCCAAGGCGAAACCGTTCACAGAGGATTCTGTTTTTGGATTGAATGTCGGCCAGTCCGACCGAGAGAGCATAATCAAGTGCTGACTTGGCCCCC
>DATHFS010000249.1:0-6709 GCA_035317975.1 Cyclobacteriaceae bacterium
TTCGATCGATGAGTCTTCTTTAATTTCTTCGTTCGCTGTTTCCGGATACCACCGGACCTCAGGAGAGCAAGAATCGAGAAAGCAGATCAACGAGACCAATTATGGAGCAGTATTAAATTATCACCATCGGTCCCTGGACGCCGGTCTGATCCTTCTGCAAACCAACTTTAGTTTGCCGATCATTCATACACCGGTCCTTTATAATCAATTTTATTTCACGGGGCGGGAGAATTCCGATCTCAGTGGTTTCCTGAATTTTTCAAAAGGCAATATCGCCTTCTTTAGTGAGGTCGCGCAAACGCTTCAACAGGGTAAGGCCATCACGGCAGGACTGTTGGGGAGCCTCACACCTAAACTGGACGTTTCTTTACACTATCGCAATTTCAGCCGCAACTTTCATAGCTTCTATAGCAATGCCCTATCTGAAAACACGACGCCACAAAATGAAATCGGATTTTACTGGGGTATGAAGTATGCTTTTGATAAAAAGTATTCTGTATCCGGGTACCTCGATTTATTCCGGTTCCCCTGGCTGCGGTACCGGGGATATGCTCCCAGCGATGGCAGTGAGTGGCTGCTTCGATTCCATTATCAACCTTCAAAACGGATATTGTTTTTCCTGCAGGCCCGGGGAGAATCAAAAATCAGAAACCTTCCCATCGACGGCAATTTGTACCAAACGGGTCAAGGTCTGAAACAGAGCTTCTGGATCAACTGTGACTACGCCCTTCGTTCACGATGGAGTTTTAAAGTACGCGTTCAAGGCAGCACGTACACGCTGGAAGGGCAAACCACCAGAGGTTTAGCCTTGATCGAGGATGTCAATTTCGATATCGGCCGATTTTCTTTTTCGGCCCGTTACGCCCTGTTTGACACCGACAACTACGACAACCGGCTCTACCTGTACGAGCGCGATGTTTCATTGGCCTTCTCCTTCCCGGCTTACAATGGGAGGGGCATCCGTCGTTATGCTTTGGTACAATACAAAATCAGCCACAGTATGGACATCTGGGTTCGCTGGGCCAATGCACAGTATACCGACCGGGAGACGATCGGCACAGCGGGAGAAAGCATTGCAGGAAATCTGAAGAACGATGTTAAATTGCAGCTCCGGGTCAGGCTTTAGCCTGGTCCATAAAAGGTAAACAGAATCCCATGCACGCTACGAAGTTAATTACCCCCGGAATCCTGATGGCCATGTGTATCGGGTTGGTGGCCTTTATTGTCATCTTCAGGCTGATCTTCAGGAAGAAGGGATAGGTGATCCAAATAATTAATTTAACTCCTGTATAGTCTTTTTGGCGGCTGTCATGTACCTTAGTCGAAAGGACAAGCGTGGAATCCTGGCCTCAACGCATCTTACCAGTTAAAACCATATTTAACCATGAGAAAGATTAATTTCATCTTCGCCATCATTCTGATCTCTTTATTACTCCTCTCCGTCGCGTCTATCGCTTTTTCGCAAGCCATTAAGAAGACTTTTGAACTCCCTGAATTCAAAAGCATTTATGTAAATTCAAGCTACACCGTCCTTTTGAAGCAATCCAACAAGCAAGAGGTCATTGCAGAGGCCGTTCCCGATATCATGGAACTCACCACTGTAGTGGTCGACAATGGCGTGTTAATGGTGAATGTGGAGCGCAAGCCCGACAACCCCAACAAGAGTGTATGGGCCAAAATTGATGATATCAAGCTCAGGCCGACGATGAAACTCTATGTAAGCGTGAAGAGCGTTACTGAATTACAAGTCAATGGTGGGGGAAAAATCATATCAGAAAACTCTCTTGCTTCCGACTATCTGACCCTTTCGGTCTCGGGAAGCGGAAGCATGGACCTGGATATCAAAGGCAATACGCTCAAGGAAGATGTCAGCGGAGCGGGGAGCATTGCTCTGAAGGGGTACGCTAGTTCTGCCCAAATTACCAGCAGCGGCT
The DNA here is from genome assembly GCA_035317975.1 of Cyclobacteriaceae bacterium. Taxonomy (GTDB): domain Bacteria; phylum Bacteroidota; class Bacteroidia; order Cytophagales; family Cyclobacteriaceae; genus ELB16-189. The sequence continues at coordinate 1,935 of DATHFS010000249.1, forward strand.
CGGGATCGATCAATGCCTTCGGCTGCGAACTGGAAACCGCCAAAGTGAAGATAAGCGGCAGTGGTGCAGTAGAGATCAACGTGTCGGCAACGCTGGATGCTCAAATACTGGGGAGCGGCACCATCAAGCATAAAGGCAACACCAAGAACGTAACCAAGAAGGTGTATGGATCCGGCTCCGTAGACCGGGCCTATTAGTCCTGCGCCTTGAGTCGATAGCCCTGAGTTGGATACAACGGTGACTATATACCCTACGCTCAAGACTCAAGACCAGGGACTCAAGACTAAGGACTAGTTGAAACTCACCAGGCTCTTCAATGAATTTATTAAAAGTGAACAAGCAGGAGGCCTCCTGCTTGTTTTTTGCACGGTAATTTCACTCTTGCTGTGCAACTCTGTTCTGCACCACGACTACCTATCCGTTTGGCAAGCTCCCATTCTCGGAAAAACATTCGAGTATTGGATCAACGACGGTCTGATGGCTGTTTTCTTTTTGCTTATCGGCCTGGAGTTGGAACGCGAAATTTACGCCGGTGAATTATCGACCGTTAGGAATGCTGTGCTTCCCATGATGGCTGCGTTGGGCGGGATGATCGTGCCGGCCGGATTTTTCTTGATTTTTAATTTTGGCGCACCCACACAATCCGGGGCTGGTATTCCCATAGCCACCGACATCGCTTTTGCCATCGCCATTTTATCCCTTCTGGGCAGCCGGGTACCAGCCTCCCTGAAAGTGATGCTCATCGCCTTAGCCGTGATGGATGACCTTGGCGCCATTATCGTCATTGCCATTTTCTACACCGGCAGTTTATCCTGGGTCAGCTTGGGGATAGCGATGGCAATCTTTGGGTCTCTTCTTGTTCTCAATCGGTTGAAAGTATATACCCTCATTCCTTATCTTATTGGCGGAATGGCCATGTGGTACTATATGTTGCACTCAGGTGTTCACCCTACGATCACCGGAGTCTTGCTGGCCTTCGCCGTCCCTTTCGGAAATGGAGGCGTGAAATCACCCTCCTCTATCTTACAGCATTTCCTTCACAAGCCGGTGGCGTTTTTTATATTACCGCTGTTTGCTTTGGCCAATACGTGTATCCTGATTAGCAATGATTGGCGTACCTCAATAGGCCAAGCCCATAGCCTCGGGATACTGACCGGCCTGACGATAGGCAAGCCGTTAGGGATTTTCTTGTTTGGTTTTACCGCCGTTGCTTTGGGAATAGGTACCTTACCGGCAGAACTAAAATGGAAACATATAATCGGCATCGGACTCCTGGGAGGTATTGGTTTTACGATGTCCATTTTCATTACGATGCTGGCATTTGACGAACCAGAACAGGTCAATCAATCAAAAATGGCAATTCTAATCGCGTCCCTGGTATCAGCCATCCTTGGTTTCACATGGTTGAAATTAACATTAGATAAGAAAGCGTTTTCTCTTGCGCCTTGACGTTAGCGTCTTGAGTTGGTACTCAACCCGGGACGAGAAATTAGTAACAGAATTATAAACTAAGGACTCAGGACCAGCAACCAGGGATTCAAGACTATGGACTCAACCGGCATCATTCACAAGCTTTACACTTCCTTTCAGATTAAGGACTGGAAAACCATGCAGTCCTGTTATCATGAAGACGCTACGTTTTACGATCCCGTCTTTCAAGATCTCAATTCCAAAGAAGTAAAAGCAATGTGGCATATGCTGGCGGCGGCAGCGCAAGACTTAAAACTAATTTTTGGAAACGTTAGCGCCACAGACAGGGAGGGCTCTTGTCAGTGGCAAGCCTGGTACACATTCTCCCGGACCGGCAGGCCGGTTCACAACATCATTGAAGCCCGCTTTGAATTCAGGGATGGCCGGATCTTCCGGCATACCGACACATTTGATCTCTGGCGATGGAGCCGGATGGCCTTCGGCGCCCCCGGTGTTTTGATGGGATGGACGCCAATTTTTCAAAACAGAATCCGGGCCGCTGCGCGAAAAGGATTGATCCGGTTTATGGATGAACATCCTCCATACAAGGATCGGCCGATGCCGGACCGATCCGGGAAGTAAAAAGGGAGCCGTGCCAGGATTCCCTCTAATGAGGCCAAAAAGCGGCTAAAAGAGGTAGTATTCGCCCTCGGATGGATGTCAAAAAGAGTTGCTTTCGACACGTTATAACTCAAAAACACCGGAAATATTTCATTTATAAAATATTATTATCTTTGCCATAGGTTAATGAAATAATCGGTAGTCTGGTCGTACGAAAGGAAGTATTGTTCATCAGTTGAGATTATTGAATTGACAGAAAATTTTAATCACCTAATTTCAACTATCAAAATGAACATTTATGTAGCCAACATTCCCTGGAAGGCTTCCGAGGAAGAACTCAAGACTCTTTTTGCAGAATACGGAGAAGTTACCTCTGCGAAGATCGTGATCGACAAATTCACACAACGCAGCAGAGGCTTCGGATTCATCGAAATGAAAGACGACACTGCCGGAAAAAATGCAATCAATGAACTCAACGGTGCTGACTTCATGGGCAAAAACCTTGTTGTTAACGAAGCGCGTCCCCGGACAGAAGGTGGTCCCCGCAGTGGCGGTGGAAACCGTGGTGGCGGTGGCGGTGGATTCCGCCGAGGTGATTTCAATCGCGAGTATTGATATCGAAATTCAAATAGAAAATCAAATGTCAGACCCTTAGGTCTGACATTTTTTTTGTCCTGTTTGATTTGTGTCTCCTTCAGCCCTGATTGGAGGAATATCTTAGTACCGTAGCGCTTTGTATTGAGAATGTTCGACCCCTACGGGGTCGCCATGACAATGCTGTAAATAAGGCTCTACAAATATTCAATCCCTCTGGGATTGTTTTTCCCGTTTTATTTGACCCCAGAGGGGTCAACTATTTGGAGCAACCATCCCCGCCCCATCAAGAGGACCCCGTAGGGGTCGGACAACATCAATACCGCTAACAGCATATGAGTAACATGACAAAACCTGTATGTTAGTTAAGATTCACATAGGTTTTTGGAGATATGAATACTATTTTCCCCCGAGCTACTTTCGTGATGTCTGAGTTCTCAATCTCCCAAGGGTTAGAAACATCTAGTACCTACGGAATAAACTTTGCCTACTGCCCTTTGCCTACTGCCTACTACTTCATCCATTGGTTATCAAACAATCTCCATACCCCCAACGGGTTCGGTGTCTTCAATTCCGCCGGAAGCAAAGCCTCCGGAAAATTCTGAAAGCAAACCGGTCGTGCATAGCGCTTGATGGCATCGGTACCCACCGACGTAAAACGGGAATCGGTAGTCGCCGGAAAAGGGCCACCATGATGCATGGAGGGGCAGACTTCAACTCCTGTAGGAACACCGTTGATGATCACACGCCCTGCGCGCTCCATAACCAATTGAATAAATTCAGCCTGCTGAACCAATTCACTTTCTTCTCCTATAATAGTAGCCGTTAGCTGGCCCGGCATCTTACGAACAGCCGCATTCAATTCCTCCATCGTAGATGCTTTTACCAGCAAGGAATACGGCCCGAAAACTTCTTCGAACAAGGTTGGATTATTGATAAAATCTCCGGCGCTTACGGAAGCTAACGTGGAGGCGCCTTGATTTTCTTTTGGACGTTCCTCCGATTCAGCCTCCAGGGTCACTCCCTTTTGCGCCAATGCGCGCGTTCTGTTTTTCTGATAGTTGGGAGAAATCCCTGCGTGTAACATCGTCGTCGGCGCGATCTTCTTCAGCTTTTCATCCAGCTGTTGGGCAAATTGATCAAGAGGCGATCCCTTGACGCTTAATAGCAATCCTGGTTTTGTACAAAATTGCCCTGCATTTTGAGTAATTGAACCGGCTACCATTTGCGCCACGCTTTCACTCCTGGCTTTTAAGGCGCCGGGCAAAATAAAAACCGGATTGACACTTCCCATCTCCGCAAACACCGGGATCGGATCAGGGCGTTGGTTGGCATAATCGTACAGGGCTTTGCCGCCGGCAAATGATCCGGTGAATCCCACTGCTTTAGTATGAGGATGTTGTACAAGACCTTTTCCTGCTTCAAACGAAGCACCGTGGACATGTTGAAAAGTGTGCTTCGGCATCCCTGTTTTTTCAATCGCACGAAGGATAGCACCTGCCACCAGTTCGGAAGTATAAGGATGCGCCGGGTGCGCCTTGAGAACGACAGGGCAGCCGGCGGCAAGGGCAGACGATGTATCCACACCGGCTGTAGAATAGGCAAACGGAAAATTACTGGCGCCAAATACCACCACCGGACCGAGGGGCACCAGCATTTTTCGAATATCGACTTTCGGAACAGGGGTCCGGTCCGGCAGGGCGGTGTCCACCCTCGCTTCTACCCACGAGCCCTCTTTTACAAGGGAGGCAAATTGGCGAAGTTGATTACATGTTCTGCCACGCTCACCGATGAGCCTGGCTTCCGGCAGGTTCGTTTCCTCCATCGCCTTCGAGATCAAAGCAGGACCCAGCCCTTCGATCTCAGAAGCAATCGCCTCGAGGAAGGCCGACTTCAGCGTACCCGATACTCTTCTGTATTGCAAAAATGCTTCCTGAGCGCGACCCATGACCTGGTCGATCTCCTGGGGTTGAATGTCCTTAAACATGGGCAAGGTTTTATGTACGAGAATGAATCAACTCTACGGTCAAAGGTAAAAAGAGATTCGGAATTCCGCTCTCTCACCGCGGAGGCGCAGGGGCGCAAGGAAGGCGCAGAGGCAAAATACAATTTGCCTTTCTCTGCGCCTGCTTCGCGCCCCTGCGTCTCTG
>DATHFS010000250.1:0-9370 GCA_035317975.1 Cyclobacteriaceae bacterium
GAATAGTTTCTCATCCGTCATGGGATAGGAATTTGGATTGCCGTCCGGAGAGGCTTTTCCGCCCAGCATAAAATCGACATCCTTTTTTTCCTTCGCGTCGCGGTCTTTCACGAATAGTTCTTTGGCAGCGATTTCGATAAGGAAATACGCTTCTTTCACCGCGTTCAGATCGATAGGGCGGGTGAATTTAAACGTATATTCAAAGTAGCCATTCCCGGCGCCATTTACCTTGAGGCCATCTAAAATAGTCCATTGCCGTGTGCTCCATTGAGAGTGAGTAAAGGCAGCCGGTGCGACGGTAAGAATTTCTGTTTTTGGGAGCTTGTTTTCCGCGACTACTTCCAGGTGCATGAAGTTGTGATGCAAAACAGTTCCTTTCAAATCTTCGAGTTGAAGGGTGAGTGTGGCCAATCCGCCGACGTTGGGCATATCCAACGTCATGGGTTCCAACTCCTTCTGAAGATAAGGATGGTAGTCAATCTCTTTCCTTCCTTGTGCGACCAATGAAGTTTCTCCGATGGAATTGGTCAGGTTCAATTGATAAGAGAACCTGAGTTGCTTTCCGTAATCGGTACCGGTCATCGAAGAAAGATAGAGTGGCACCTTTACTTTTTCACCGCCTTTTACCGTCCGGCAGATCTCATTGCCTGTAGAAAGGTAAACCAGGGCATGGAAGTCGTTGAGTTTCATTCCCGGCATCAGCGCCTCGACCCCGGTAAACTTATTCGAGCGATCAAAACGCCAATACCCGTTCCATTCGTTGATTACATCGTGGTGTTCCGTGTAGAGCCAACCGGCAACCGCCGGGTATTTCCGGAACGTGTTCATCATCCGGTGATAATCCCAGCTCCAATCCACATCTCCCGTGCTTCCATCGTACCCCCACACATTGCCGCACTCGGAATTTATTTTAGGTTGCCTTCCTTGTTTGAAGCCCGCTTCAAACTGAAACGTACTTCCTTCAAACGAACGCTCCGTCAGTTCTTTCAGATTTTCTTCCCATTGCCACCCTGGCAGGTATTCATGGAAGGAGTTAATGTCGGTTTGCGTGTGGCCTGCCCCGCAACAGATGGAGTTGTCTTCCGCAAGCCGGGTGGGGTCTAACGATTTGGCGAGGTAATACATCGATGAAACCCAAAGTTGAGTTTCAGGAAGGTATTTCGCTGTGCGCTTTCCGGCTTCTTCCACGGTGGTGCGCAGGCCCCAGGTCTCATTAAAGAGGATCCATGAAAAAATGGAAGGATGATTAAAGTCACGCTTCACCATATCGCGAAAAGTACCCTCGGCTTCCTGCTGCATTTTTGCGTCGGGTTCACCCCAGCTATTGGGTAAGTCGGCCATCACCAGCACCCCGAGCTTGTCGGCCCAATACAGTTTGCGGGGTACCTCTACTTTCACATGCGTGCGAATTCCCGTCAGCCCAATCGACTTCGCGCGCTCGATTTCTTTTCGCATGAACTCATCACTGGGAAACGTATAGAAACCTTCCGGGTGATAGGACTGGTCCAGGGTAAGCTGAAGATAAACGGGTTTATTATTCAATGCCACATAGGGGAACTCCGTCCCGGGAAGGTTCACTACCGAAATCGAGCGCATACCGAAGTACGTTTTTACGACATCGTCACCCAGTTTAACTTCTGCTTCATACAGGTATGGATCGTCCAGCGACCAAAGATGAGGTTGGGGAAGGGACAGGGGCACCCTTACTTTGTCTTTGCCTTTGAGTAGAATTACTTCTTTGGAAACCGGGAGGCCGGAAGTTTTGATGGAGATCAATACGGGTACGTCGGCCGTTGTTTCTTCCGGTAAGGTAATGGTGGCAGTTACCTGTTCGTGATCAATGTCGGGTATGAATTGAACAGCCTCTATAAATTCTTTTCCCCGGGCTTCGAGGTACACCGTTTGCCAGATGCCGCGCGCATTGCCGTAGCCTTGCTTTCCATAGAGCGTAAAGTCTCTGCGCTTGTCATCTGCGCGTACGACTAACTTTTGTACTTGCCCATATTTTACTTCCGGTAGTTCGAATGAGAAGGGAGTATAGCCGCCCTGGTGCGTTCCGAGCAGCCGGCCATCCAGCCATACCGTCGTTTGCCAGTCCGATGCGCCAATCGTAAGGAACACTCTTTTGTTTTTCCACTCCGGTGGGATGGTGATCTCTCTTTTATACCAGGCAATGTCGGCCATGTCTTTTACACCCGACAAGAGCGAGCCCCAGGGAAATGGAACGTTGATTTGCTTTGCAAAGGGCTGGTTACCTTCATTCCATTTTCCCGACAGACCCTGATCCAGGGAATCAAATTCAAATTGCCACACCCCATTGAGGTTTTGCCACAACGACCGTTCAAAATCCGGACGAGGATGCTCCGGAAGGGGAATGGGTTGGGCGGTGGTGCGGTGGAAGAGGATTGTTGCCAGGAGGAGAAGCAGGGGAGAGGTAAAAGTTTTCATGCCACAAGATATTATAAATAGCCTGAACGGAGAACGACACCACCATCTGTCCTTTTTCTATGCAGTCTGTAGCATTTTCTATTAATATAATCAGTTTTTGGCTGCATCGGCTCACTTTTTGTAGTAGTCCGAAGAGCATGAACTGTAGAAGGCTGTTCCGGTCAAAACCACGTCAAATCATCTAATTATATAATCAATATGAAACGCTTTGTGAACAGGTTGATTTTCAACAAATTATTGTTTGTTGTTCCAGGTTTATCCTTTTGTTTGTCGCTCCAGGGTCAGGGTCTTCAGGACAGTCTCAAGCGGGATGAGGACGACATTGTTTCCTCGATTGCACCTTATCCCGCGGATGTAAGGGAAGCCATACTGGACATTTCACAGTACCCGCAGGTGTTGGTAAAGATAGAACGCCTGCAAGCGCGTACCAGTCAGTCTTTTCAGGATTTGATCGCTGCCTACCCGCGGGAAGTTCAGGAGAATTTTTATGATTTGTCGCGGTATCCTGACCTGGTGAGTCAACTGGCAAGCAGCAGAAAAAGTGCGGACGAAGTGAGATCGATTCTTTCGGCCTACCCGCAGGAAGTAGGCGTCAGTGTCAGGGACCTTTATCCTTCCCACCTGGCAGAGTTAGAATCCATGAACCGCAGTTACCAGCAATCGCAGGAAGCACTGCAGGCAACCATTAGACCATTGCCTGAACAGGCACAGGCCGATTTCAATAAAGTGATCGGAATGCCCGATGTTATGAATTTGCTGACCGATCGCATCGACCTTACGGTAAGTTTAGGCGAAGCCTATAAAAGTAATCCCCAGGCGGTGAGGCAAAATCTCGCGTCGCTCAACGGTCAGATCAGTGAACAAAATGCAAAGGACCTGGACGACTATAAAAAGCAAGTGGCAAGTGATCCTCAGCTCCAGGAGGAGATGAAAAAATCTTCACAGGATTTTGCAAATAATTACGCAGAAACAGATGACGACTCACCTACCGTTGTCAACAATTATTACAATTCCAATCCTTATCCGTATTGGTTTGGTTATCCTTTCTGGTATCCCTCACCGATTTGGTTTCCACAGCCGCTTTACTATCATACCGGCTTTTACCTTGGTGCAGGTGGAAACATGGTGATTGTCGGACTTCCCTCTTACGCTTACTCGAATTGGTTTTTCAACTCCGGTTATAGAACTTATCCGAGGATATATCAACGGTATAATGCATATTATGATGTACACCGCAATTACAGGACCAACATCAACGTTTATCGAGGATACAATTCTGCGGTCCATGAACATTTTAGTCACGTTAATAATAACTATGGAAATAGTACTGCACCTAACCGGGGCAGGTCGACTACATCGCAACCGTCCGGGCAGGGAGCCGGCAACACGAACCGGGGCAGGTCGACCAGATCGCAACCGTCTGAGCAAGGAGCCGTCAACACGAACAGGAACGGGTCGACGACACCGCAACTGTCCGGGCAAGGAACAATAAATACGAACCGTCCCACGCAAAATACGACCACAAGCACCCGTTCGGAGAACTTTCGCAATTCAATCAATTACAAAGGTTCCAATTTGAATACGCAACCCTTGAACAATTTCAATTCGCAGCAATATCATCAACAAAGCTGGCAAGGTGTGGGCGGAGCGAGAACGCAACGAAGTGCCGTGATGGGAGCCCCAATGCAAAGGAGTATGGGAGGTGGAGCCGTACCGCAAAGAAGCTTCGGTGGGGGAGGCGGCGGAAGTACCGGTGGTGCAAGAAGGGGTCGATAGTCCGGAGTCTTTAGGCCTTCGTATTGAGTTGGATTAGCCAAAGATCAAGGCTACTATCTCAACTCGAGGGAACGAATACGAAGGACTAAAGACTCAAGACCAGGGACGCAAGGGTCACTTTATCGCTACTGGAACTTCCACATTCTCCCACCGCAAAACAAAGCCATTGCCTGTCACGGCGTAGACCAGTTTCTCATTCAAGGCAGATTTGACCGGCTTGACTTTGACCGATAATACATTTTTGGCAGGATCCAGGTTCGCTGTACCATCTCTCTTATCACCCCATTGCCCTGTTTCGGAATTAAATATGATGGACCATTCCGTTTCGCCCGGGGTCGCAAACAAACTATACTTCCCGGCCGGTAGTGACTTACCCTCTACCTTTATGTCCTTATCCGTTTGAATAAGCGTGGCCTCATTGGCACCGGCTCTCCAGACAGTCCCATAAGGCAACAACCCTCCAAAGATCTTTCTTCCCTTCACTGACGGGCTGCTATAATCGATCGTTATGGTAGCGTTCCCCACTTTTCCTTTGGCTATCACGGGGGGACTTGGTCTTGAGGCCTTGTCCGATTGGGCCAAAAGCAGTGTTGACATCATTAAGCCGGCTAGTCCAACGACAAGAACTTTTGCAAACTGGTTTTTTTTCATAGAATAATTATTTTAAGGTTTTACTGTTCGGATAAGGACAACCTGTCCTTTCGGGGATTAAATCTACCGGTCAGCCCCGCAAAAGACAAGGAGGCCAGTGACGGCCGGTAGTTAACCGGTCGTAGGTGGTGAACGGACAAATCCTGCCTTTGTTTTGCACTTCCGGAAAAATTTACTCACCTTGGTGTACTATTTGAATAGTACACTAATACACAGCCCATGATATCGATCGAAAACCTTCATTTTGCCTATTCGAAAAACCGCGTGTTTAATGGAATCAGCACTCACCTGCAGCCGGGTCATATCTATGGCATCCTCGGCAAGAATGGGACTGGGAAATCAACGCTGCTTCATATTATTTCCGGATTGCTCTTTCCGACGGAAGGAATAATAAACGTAATGGGTTTTACGCCGGGAAAAAGACAGCCCTCTTTTCTCCGGGACATTTTCATGGTGCCGGAAGAATTTCACCTGCCTAACATCTCCATCGCAGACTATATCGACCTGAACGGCCTCTTTTATCCCAAATTCAACCGTCAACAATTCTTTGACTACGTCCGGGGGTTTGGGATTCCGGAACACAGCACTCTACAAGCCATGAGTTACGGGCAGAAGAAAAAAGTGTTGATCAGTTTCGGGTTGGCAACGAATGTATCCCTGCTGTTAATGGATGAACCGGGCAACGGACTGGACATCGTCAGCAAAGGCCAGTTAAGAAAAATGGTCGCCGGTGCCGCGGACGAACATAAATGCATTTTGATCAGCTCCCACCAGGTAAAAGATCTGGAGAATCTGATTGACGAAGTGCTTATCATCGACGACACCCGGATCCTCTTAAAGCAAAGCCTGGAGACGATCGCCGCGAAATTGTCGTTCAAAATTTCATTCGACCCGACGGATCTGGTAGGGGCATTGTACAGCGAACCGTTGTTGAGAGGAAATACGGTCGTGACGCCCAACACGGAAGGTGAAGAAAGCAACATCGACCTGGAAATCCTCTATAAGGCGGCGATGGCCGATCCTGAAAAAATGCAGGCCATTATGATGGACTAGTTAAATAACACAAACGATATGAATCAACTTTTTAATGCCGGCAGAGCCTGGTTGCTGTTCAGAAAGTATTTTGGTGAAAATAAAAAAGCCTATGCTTTATTGTTTTTGGCATGCGGCGCTTCATTGACGTTGTTGATGGGGGTCAACTTGAGTTTTACCAATGCCTATCTTTTCGAAGAAACAGCCCAGGTCATGTATTATTTTGCAGGCATGATAGGATGGGGCTGTTTGTCAGGGAGCCTTTTGTTTTCCGATTTGGGGTCGAAATCCAAAGCCATCAATTATCTTTTACTGCCCGCCTCCAGCCTGGAAAAATTAGTATGCACCGTTCTCTTTGGGATCGTGATTTACTTTATTGGGTATACTCTGATCTTCTATGCAGTAGATTTCACGATGGTAAGCCTGGCGAATGAAAAGTTTAAGACCGCATGGCCGGTCATCAATGTGTTTACCATCAACCTCTACAAAAGCAAATTTTTTGAGGACGGACAAACAAGTTATTTCTTCTATATCCATTTTGGCTTGCAGGCCTTCTTCCTGGTGGGCTCAATCTATTTTCCGAAATACGCATTTTTCAAAACGGCTATTGCCCTGGTATTGATCTGGGTCTTTGCGATCCTGTATTTGGTGATTTATATGAAAAATGTTGTTACGCCCGGACTGTATCACGACGGCGTCCTCGAAGCCTTTGATCCCAGTGGAAGAAACAAGATTGTACGTCTTCCGGGTGGGCTTGAGGGGACAGTGGAATTTTTCTTTAAGTATGCCGTTGCTGTTTGGTTTTGGGTAGTGGCTTATTACAGGCTTAAAGAAAAGGAAGTCTAATTCTATCTATCCATGCAATTCAGAGAAACCCGGCCTATCTATTTACAAATAGCAGATTATGTCTGTGAGAAGATCCTGCTGCGGCAGTGGAATGCCGGCGACCGGATTCCCTCCGTCAGGGAACTGGCCGTGACGCTGGAAGTAAATCCCAATACGGTCATGCGTACCGGCGAATTTTTGCAACAAAAGGAGATCATCCAAAACCGGCGCGGTGTCGGTCTGTTTGTTTCCGATACTGCTTATCAATATGCCATGAACTACCGGAAGGATGAATTTATGGAAAAGGAATTGCCGTTCTTTTTCAGAAACCTGGTATTGCTCCAAACTGACATTGAAGAACTGGAGCCTCTGTTTAAAAAATATGTAAAGAAAAACTTTCCGAACATCAAAGAAAATAAATTATGAAGACAAGCAATATATTACTAATCGTGCTTTTTGTGATCAGCATTTCACTTACCAGCGCGGTACCGATCATGTTCAATCTGAAACTGAAGAACGGGGATTTTGTGGAGAACCGGGAAACGGGTCAATACAAACAGAAATTCGGTGCGGCAAAATTTATTTTCCTAAACGGGCTTGGATCCGGCATCCTGGTTCCTTCGGATTCCCTGATGTTGGAATCGGAAGCAAGCCAAAGCAGGAATATTACTACGGATCTACGGGGAGATACGTTATTCATAAGAAGCAATGTGTCCGAAAATAATGTACTCACCAGGCCCAATTTTAAATTGTATTTGACAGGGGCTGAGCTCATCCAGTGCACCGATACGAATATCGAATTGAAGGGAGCCGTGATCCCCGAGCAAGCCAGGTCGTATCATATTGACCTTTTCAACAGCAACCTGGTGATCAAGGGCAGGGATACTGACCTCACGCCCTACCGACAGTTTTTCGACCAGCTTTTTATTAAGGGAAAGGAGCGTTCTCAAATAGATTTCTCCAGCCAACTCTCCATCCGGAATTTGGATTTGGTCAATATCCAACACACGTTGATTGATGGTTCTTCGGTGGCCATCGACGAAATCAATACCATGTTTGATCCCAAGGCAATTGTTAAAATGAAAAGCCTTCGCGGAACAATAGAGATTAGTGCTACCCCCTAGGGTCACGACGCACCTGTCCTCACCCCCGGCCCCTCTCCAAAGTGGAGAGGGGAGGTGGTTATTTCAAGATTCGGTCCGATTGTTAACAATCTCTCAAACCCCCTCTCCATTTATGGAGAGGGGGCAGGGGGTGAGGAAATTCATTTAAAGAACGGCACCCCCTCCACCGCATACTTCCGCATCCCGTCTTCATTTATCTCCACACCAATACCCGGTTTCTCCGAAAGCTTAATGAAACCATTCTCCACCATGGGTCCGTCAAACGTCACGATTTCTTTGAACATAGGATCAGTGTGAAAATAGATTTGCCATTCCAGGATTAAAAAATTAGGCACCGATGCACATACATGGCATGATGACATCGCGCCGAGGTAAGAGGCGACCATGTGCGGAGCGAACGGAACGTAATACAAGTTTGCCAGGTTGGCGATACGCTGTCCTTCTCCCAACCCACCGGCCTTTTGCAGATCGGGCATGATGATGTCCACGGCCCCGATTTCAAGCAATCGACGGAATCCATAAGCCAGGTATATATTTTCGCCCGCACAAATCGGCGTGCTGGTTGATTCGGTAATGAGTTTATAGGCTTCTATATTTTCAGCCGGAATAGGCTCCTCCAACCAAAGGAGATTCATCGGTTCCAACCGTTTGGCAATCGCCTGTGCTGTCGGCGCATCATATCTTCCGTGCATATCAAGGCAGATGTCAATCAATGGTCCGACTGCTTCCCGCGCCGCCGCCACCTGGTCCACCATCCGTTGCAATTCGCCCGGACTGGCCGTCCAGTTGTATAGATCATATTTGTTGGGATCATCCCGTTGATCAAGATCAAATTTGATGGCGTTGAACCCCATTTTTTTTGCATTCAAGGCTGCATCTGAAAAATCTTTCGGCGTAGGGAGTTTGCTTTGATACAGTGCGGTATCACAATACACCCGTATTTTGTCGCGGAATTTTCCGCCCAGCAATTGATAGACCGGTAACCCCAATGCCTTTCCTGCAAGGTCCCACAGTGCAGTTTCAACCGCGGTGAGTACCGCCACGAACATACCCGATTGCGCGCCTTCAAAAAATCCGGACCTTCGGATGTCTTCAAAAAGCCGGTGAACATTCAGCGGGCTTTTCCCTTTGATCCTTCCTTCAAAAAGTTTTACAAGATAGTAGGTGCCGGGCGTTGCATCCACGCCTTCGCCACATCCCCAGATATTCTGGTTGGTGTGGATTTTTACAAAGAGGCTATGACCTCCGCGGATGTATCCGCATTTTATTTCGGTGATTTTCAGATCCGAAGGGCTGGAAGCCTTTGATGTATTTTCAATGGCCGTCTCATACCCTTCTCCAAACGTGGATAAGGGGGACATCGCACCGGCAGCCAGGGCGCTTTTCATTAAGAAGGAGCGGCGGGAAGTTGATGTTGACATGGTCTTGTGGGTTAGTGTTGAGTCTACCAGGTTCTGGTTTTAAGAAGTTCCTGGATCTGTGCTTTGGGTACCGGCAGTTCGTTGATATGATCG
>DATHFS010000251.1:0-3903 GCA_035317975.1 Cyclobacteriaceae bacterium
CGCCACCCGCTATGGCCATGGACAACACATGCATACCGGTGAGCCCTGTATTGACTGCCGTCCAACTCGTTCCATTATTGGAGGATAAAAATACACCGCCCCCGTCTGTTCCAGCAAAGAGGTTACCACCATTGATGGCCAGGGAAAGTACAGTGGTATCGGTCAGTCCCGAGTTCACCTTTGTCCAGCTTGCACCCATATTATTGGACAAAAATACACCGCCATAGGTCGTTCCGGCGAAGACATTGGGACCGTCGACAGCAATCGCATTGACAAAAGAGCTAGTCAAGCCTGTGTTTACTGCAGTCCAGGCTCCTCCGTTATTCGTCGACAAAAATATTCCTCCCATCGTACCTGCGAAAATATTGCTGCCGCTGAAGGCAAGGGCCGCTACGGTAGTATTGGTTAACCCTGTGTTAACCAAATTCCAACCCGATCCACCATCCTGGGATACTAACACACCTCCTCCTTCTGTTCCGGCATAGACCGTGGTTCCGCTCGCAGCCAAGGCGTGGACGACGTTTCCATACAAACCATCTCTTCGTATCCATTGAGCCTGGACGTTCATCATGAACAAGAGCTCCAGCGCGAGAGCGATAAGGCTTTTTAAGAAAAATCTAGTCTGGGTCGATGCAATGATCATAAGGTTCTCAACATTTTTCCCTTCATTCGATAGTTTGACTGTCTCTGGAGCGCGACATGTCCTGAATTCTCACAATTACATTTTGTGGAGCATCTTCATAAATCAGCATCCTCCTATTTCCGTCCACCTTTACCGGAACCTCGTCGTTTCCGGTATGCGCTACAACAAATCGATTTCCTCCGTACCATTGCATCAGTAAGTCTATCACTTTATTCTTCAAACTGTCGGATTGAAACCGCCTGTTCCAGGGTGCCCAACCCAAATAACTAAATTTTAAATCCATGTCCGTTAAGATCTCTTTTTCATCAAATCCAGGAACAAAAAGCAATTGGATGCTCGTCGGGTCTCTATGAACCAACGAGTCGTAAACAAGATACCGGACAGCATAACCCGGTCCTTCCGTTGTCAGATGCTTCTTATTCAACGCAAGGCATTTTTCGCGAAATTCCTTTTGCGTATCCCCGAAACGGATACCCAACAGGATCGAATCGTTCCTTATCCCTTTTGTCAAGTCTGCTTTAGCCGATTTTCTATCCGCCGGTTGGACACATCCATTAACCAGGGCAGACAAAATAATACAGCTAATGGTGAGTTTTATAAATCTCCAATTCATCGTCATACTTTGCAAATAAAATATACCTCACACCGTTCACGTCAGTGTAATCAATCCCTCTGATTTGTCCTTTCACGCCAAGGTCTACTCCAGGTTCAAATGAAAACCGCCCATCCTTCAAGCGGCCTTTGAACATCCAGCCGCTGGAACCATCCTGTCTGCCGAATTGGGGCTTGACTTGAAATTGATTGCCACCTGCCAGTATATCCAGTACACCGTCATGATCAAAATCCAACACCAGGAAACTATAAATGGATGAGTATTGGGCCTCCAGCGGTAATTCAATTCTATCATAACCGTTGCTACCCGAGAGCAGCAATACGGATGAAAGTAGTTTTACTTCAAATACCTTAGACTTGTCAAGTATCGACCCGGGGAACAGGTCCTCGATTGACTTTTTGCTGTACTCATCATAATGCAAGAGCGATTTTTTCAACGAAGGTAACTGAGAAAGCAATTCATCCTTGTCCACAATGGGGTAATATTTTCCGTTGACCTTTGTGCAGAATAATTGTTCTACCGAGCCGTTCCTGTCAAAATCATTCAAATACATTCTATCCCCGGATTTAAAGAACGTATTCAATCCATGATTGCCCACTACAAAATCGATCTTTCCATCCTTGTTAAAATCGGCCGCCCGTATAGCATGCCACCACCCCTCCGTTTCATTTAATCGTAATTCCGTAGATGAATTTGTAAAATGTCCTTTTTCATTCTTAAGAACAGTAATGGGCATCCAGTCCCCTACGAGCACAATATCCTTCCATCCATCATTATTATAATCGGCGGCGACGGCGTCCGTAATCATTCCCCTATTCATGAGATCCGGCGCATACTGAAGGGTTACATCGGTAAAAAGACCCTTGCCGTTATTCTCAAGTAGATACCCCCTGCCTCCCAGTCCATAATAAAATGGTTCACCTCTATCCCCCACCAACAAATCATTGTCTCCATCATTATCGAAGTCAATGGGCGTAGTCACGCTTGTGGAAAACAGATTCGCAAACGGCAGAGCAAAGGGAGATTCTGCAAAGACCCCTTTTCCATTGTTAATAAAAATTATATCTAATAGTGCAGTGGAAGATGTTGGGAAAAAACGGCCTCCTGTCGCCATATAGAGATCCAAATCCCCGTCATTATCCACGTCAAAAAGGGCGCCCTTTGTCTCTTCCGACAGGCTATATTTATTCATCGCCCCGGGAACACAGGCCTCCCATTTTCCAGACTTGAACTGAATGAACTTGGCAGGTTGACCCTTTCCACCACCTACATAAAAATCTTCAACACCGTCCTTATCGATGTCCCCTTTCAGCAAGGGAGGCGTTTCGCTGCTATACATCATGGGCAACAGCCGTTCCCTGTCAAAATCGACCAAGCCACTGCCACCGTGTTTAAACAGAGTGTTGGAAACGAGATTGAGTTGAACATGCTCGCTGGCATAAGGATGATTTTGACGGTGGCGGTTATTATTATTCCTACCGGTTTTTTTGGCGATCCTCAATTGATGGTTTACAGGTATCGCATAAAGCATGGTATCACCACGGTCGGGCCATTGAATCAAAAGTGAATCAATACGACGCACGTCCTCCCCTAATCCTATATGAACCCTGGGCTGAACTGAACTCTGATAACCCCGTGTAACAAAATTGTCTGCGAAATACATTGCCGATCCACAGAACGCAGTGACTTGCGCCCCTACAGCAAATGTATTCTTACCCTCGGATGATAACGAAATGTCGATACTTTTGAACCTCGACGAATCTGAATTGTTTCGATAAATGGAGGCCGGAGCATTCATATTGCTCACCACCAAATCCACATCTCCATCGTTGTCCAGGTCGGCATAGGCGCTGCCACTGGAATACGCAGGGTTAGCCAAACCCCATTCTGCCGCAACATTCCTGAAATTAAGATTTCCATCGTTTCTAAATGCATAATTCGAAAACGAAGAGGTGGGCATTAAGCCGATCAGTTTGACAATCGGGTTTTTTTCTTCCCGAATTATCTTTCTGACATTTTCCTCCGCGCCCGAATAGGTCAAATAATCACGATCCAACAAGTCCTTATAAATTCCGTTGGCAATGAATATATCTCTCCGGCCGTCATTGTTCATATCAAAAAGCAATGCACCCCAGCTCCATTCGGACGCCGCAATACCCGCCAACCTACCGACCTCTGCATATGTATTTCTGCCCGTTTTCTTTTGAAGCACATTTCGCGAAAACTGGTTGTAGTATCCGTTTTGCAAATTCATTTGATACTTATTCCAGCTTTCAAAAATAGTTTTTGTCTTCTTTCTGTTCAACGAGTCCGGCAGCATTTCCGTCACAAAAAGTTCCGGACAGCCATCATTATCCAGGTCGGCAAAGTCGGCCCCCATGGACCCCATGCTGATGGATTGAAAATAGTCAGTCAATGATTCGGTAAATGAACCTTTCTGATTGTTGATGTACAAATAATCTCTCTCGAAAAAATCATTGGAAACGAAAATATCAGTCCACGAATCATCATTAAAGTCTCCCAATGTTATTCCCAATCCAAAACCAATATTACTCCGGTAGATGCCGGCTGCTTCCGAGTAATCTCTGAACTTCCCCTTTTCATTGATAAAAAACTTGTTGCCTCCATGTTGCGGGTCCGGTATATT